>NZ_QUHG01000006.1:0-156312 GCF_003479505.1 Roseburia sp. AF15-21
AAAGAAAGCTGCGCCACAGCCTTGGCAGGCCATCGCGCAGCGATTTTGTTCAACTTGAAGTTGTCAAAGAGAATTGTTCCAGTATTCCACAGTATTGCCATTCACATCATAGAATGTAATGGTTCCCGCATTTATAGGCAAAACAATCGCAAAAGGTTTATTGCTGTCAATGTCAAGCACTTGAATTGTGTTGCCGTCATCTATTTCAAGCTGTGTTACCTGTTGCTGATTCATAGAAATAAATGCTCGCTCATTATATCCTTCTACAGTGTACTCGGCAATTCCTCTTTGAACCCCCGAAAGTTTTCCACCCCCACGGAAAAAGTATCCAAAGGAAAGACCAGGGCGGTTGACATAGACGGAAAAAGAATGGTCACTCAAATCCTGAGGGTAAGAAATATATGCAGCCATCGTGCTGGAAACGCTTCCATCGACCGTCCAATCATCCTTAATCTTCTGCGACGAACGAATATCTGTCTCCAGCTTAGATGAAGTCACGCCGATCTCATTGTTCGTATAAAGAAAACAAACAAATAAAATACAAACAAGAACAACCCCTATCACAATTTTAAGAAATATTTTTTTCACGCTATCAAAACTCCTTGTCAACTACCGATTTGTAAGTTTCTTTAATCTCACATAGACACAGTATACCACAACTTCTGTGCCTATGCGATAACTTACTGCTTCTTTCGATAAGAACTCATCTTCTCCACCGTTACCTCTGGATAGAAATAAGTCAGTATCGTTGCTCTAGGAATTCCTGCCGCAAGTGCCATCTTTAGCTCCTCTTTCTGCTCAGGTGTATATGACCAATGAAGCATTCGGTTTGTAATAGTATCTTCCCACTTAGGCTTTTCCCTTTCAGGATTCCTTACAGGCTTACCACCAGCGTTTCCACTAGAACCACTGGCAGTTGCTGTACTATCTGCTTTCTGTGATTCATCGACATACTCAAGCTCATTTGCCTGTTCCCTGTCTATCTTTGCTTTCTGCTCTGCTTCATCCTGCATGGAGAATCTTCTGCTTAATTCCGCATCGCCAAGCATCATAAACTGCTCATAGGTTAGAGAATCTATATACACATTCTCGCCCTTATCCTTCAGTTTTTCATAATACTTAACTGCCTTGTCTGAAAGAATCTCAAATGGCGGACCGATAAGATTATTTGCTCCTCTTATCTCGTGAACATAAGGCTCTCCCTTGCCATCTGCTGTCTGGTTAAACATCGGATGATTAAATGGAATAAACTTGTTGTCCATGATAGGATCAAATCCACGGATAAAAATAATACATTTCTTATTATCCAGCTTTCTTACCTCATCGGGTGTAAACAGTTCCCTGCCTAAAACATCATAATTTCTTGACGAGCTTCCCTGCCTCCCCTTTGTCTCTCCGCTTGATTTTTTATCAATCGTGCCTTTTCCAAGCAGTTCCGAGACATACTTGTGCGTACTCTGCTCATTGCCTCCAAGATAGATGAAAGTATCGCAGTTGCCTGGAATGGTTTCCCAAGTATCCTTGAAAAGTGCCTTTAACTGGGCAAAGTTCTGTATGATGATAATACTGGAAATTTCCCTGCTTCGCATTGTAGAAAGCAGCGAACAAAAATCATCTGGCAATGCAACATTCGCAAATTCATCTAACATAAATGTCACATGAATCGGGAGTCTGCCACCGCAGTTAAAATCCGCCTGATAGTACAATTCCTGGAATATCTGAGTATAGAGCATTCCGATAATAAAATTATAGGACTTGTCACTATCGGGAATTACACAAAAGAGTGCTGTCTTCGTCTCTCCATCACCATTGACTCCAATACCTATATCAGATAGATTCAGCTCATCCTTAGAAAGAAGTCGTAAAACCTGCTTATTCTCAAGAAATGCAAGTCTTGAGTTTGCACTGATAATAATGGAACGTACTGTATCTCCTGCACCTCTCATACACTTGTTGTACTGTTTTACTGCCGGATGATTAGCTCCAAGTGGAGAACTCTCCTCTAAGAACTTCATTCGCACATCCAGTTTCGATGCCTTTCCCTGCTCTGTCACTTCTGCTTCTCCAAGAAGCTTCAGTACTGTCTCAAAGTTTCTCTTTGCCGGCTGTACTTCAAGCCATACATAATAAAAGATTGACTGTAAAAATAATCCTTCTGCTTTCTCCCAGAATGGATCACTTGGAGTGGAACCCTTTGGTGTGGTATTACTGATAAGATTGGTAATCAGCTTTACCACGTCCGTTTCCTCTCTGATATAGGAAAACGGATTGTAACAGTCTGACTTATCCATCTCAAGCAGATTGATGACCTTCACATTGTATCCGTTATTCTTTAACATCTGCCCGCAGCTTCTAAGAATCTCACCTTTTGGATCAGTACAGATAAATGAACAGTTATGTGGCATCTGCATCAGATTCGGCTTTACCTCATAAAATGTCTTACCGGCACCGGAACCACCGCAGATAAGAATATTTCCATTGAGCTTCAGCCTTCTGAAATCAAGTGACATCTTCACATTCTGGCTTAGTATTCGATTGAAATTCTCGTCCTTATCCGCCAGTATCTTATTAACCTGCTTTGGATTTTCAAATCTCGCTGTACCAAACTCCTTGCCGGGCATATAGTTTCTCTGGCTGGTGTAATACATAACAATAGCCATCGCATAGATTCCTAATGCAATGGCTACCGCTTTTATAGTATTCGTATTGTAATAGTTTGCAAAGGGAGCAGCACATACTTCATTGAATCTGTTCATAAATTCATTAAATGCCACTCCCTCCGACCACGCACCATTTATCAGATAACCAAGGTACCCCGCTAATACTGCACCCACAAGAATGAATATCAGTGATGGTTTTTTCTTTGTTGTCTGCATATAAAACTACCTCGCTTTCTTGGTAGTGACTGTTTTCTGCTGCGTGGTCTTTTTCTGCTGTTTCTGGACTTTCTCATAACGCTCCCTGACAGATGCCTCCACCTTATCATAATGCGTATAAAGCTCTGTTCCCTTCTGTGTTGTTACAACACGATTCTGGCTGTCATACAGCTTATAATCCTTATTGGAATCGAGAAACGTGAGCATAGTCTTTCCATTATGGATGTCCATAATGTTTTCTTTACGAAGCCATACATATCTTGCTTCGTCTCCCCATGTTCCGGGGATTCTTGTCTTAACTGCATGGTCATTCTCCTCAATAATGAGTTTCTTACTGATTGTAACATCCGAAAGATTGGCATTCTTTGATGCGGCTACTGCCCTCATTCTCTCTGCAAGGTCCTGATATCCTCTGACACGGTTGATAAATGCATCCTTATCCATCATGACTGCATGCGTACCATCTTCCTTCTTACTGCCAAGCACACCGATTGTCTCAAGCTGTTTGATAACACTTTCAGCCTGCTCACCATTGATACTGAAATTCTCCTTGACCTGATCCACACTGATAGCTTTCTTTTCCATTGCAAACATTCCGACCTTTTCGATCAGTCCGTCAATGGCGGTATTAACCCTATCCCCTTCTATCGTGTGGCTTTTCTCGTTTCCCTGCTGTTTCTTCAAAAAATCCATCAGCTTGCCAAGGGATTTTTCATCTCCATTCTTCAGATAATCGTCAAATGTGGCAATCTTACCAAACTTGAGCTTCTGTATCATCATATTCACACGGGGAACTGCCTCTGTATGAAAGATTACCTCACTCAGTCCATCTTTCCTGTTACAGTCTGGAAGTACCGAATACAGGATTCCATACTTCTTTGCCATCTTTTCAACCTTTTTCATATCTTCGGTATTAAACTGCAACACCTGTAAATCGCCACCTTTTAAGATCAGCTTTCTCATGGATGTCTTGCCAAGTGACTTTTCATAATCAAGCATCCCTTTTAAGAAATCTATTGCCTTCTGCATGGCAGCAATGCCGCCGCTTCCTACCTTCATGGCAATCTCAATGCCATCATAAGCTACACGGATGATCTGCACCGCTTCCTGAATCTCTTCTGCCATTATCGCACCTCCACTTTCTCTCTGACTGTTGTTTTAAGCGTTTCTGTCTCTGTAGTACGGATTTCCTCGGCTGATACATCAATACCATAAGCAGTCAAAATATCTGCCAGATGATTGATTGCTTTCTCCTCCTCGATACGATACATTTCAAGTGCCACAAGCAGGTTTTCCACCTGTTCCACCCATGCAGGCTTCATATCATATTTAGACCTGTATGTGACCATAATCTCGTCCGACTCAGCCTTATCCGCTGAATGTGCCAAAGCTTCAATAAGAGAAATCGTGTCTTCCTTGCTGCCACTTCTGAATGCGAACTGGACAACAAAGTTTTTCTCTTCCTCTGTAAACTGATGCTCCACACCATTCATTTCTGTTACTGCTTCATTTACTACTGCTAAATTCATAAGTTCCTCCTAATCTGCCATGCTGTTTTCAAGCACAGCAATCTCAATGATCTCCTTCATCTTTTCCGCTGAAATGTTGTTGTTTATAAGCTCTACAAGCTGTGACTCAGTAAGTCCCTTTTCTATTGCACTCTTAATCTGCACAAGCTGCGCCGGAACAAGGTCTCCCGATGCAACCAGCTTTACAATATCTGCCCTTGACTTTTTCTTAAATGACAGTCTTGCAAAAAGACTTGCCACTCCGCTGTTGCTGCTCTTTCTCACACTTCGCTCAATCGGAAGTCTCTGCACCACATTTCCAGTACCATCAACTACCGGAATCTGATAATAGACCGGAATCCCGTTTGCCACAGCCTGCATATTCTGAGGAACTGCAACTGTATCAACCATCTTTTTATCTGCCTGTGATACGGACTGGCTTTCCTGCGGCTCTGCCTTACTTTCTGCCTCTTTCTTATTCTCTGTGGCAACACTTATGATCTTATCTTCCAATGACTCTATTCTGTCTCCCATACGCTTCATCTCCTTATCCTTTTTCTCAATATCATCCCTGAGTCTTGCAATCGTACTGCTTGCCTTATTCAGTTCATTCTGCTGACTGTTGATAAGAGCATCCTTATCCTGGTTCTCCTTGACCAGACGCTCCCTGACTTCCTCATCATCTTTGGAAGTTTCTATTTCAGAAAGCTTCTTATTCAGGGCATCATACCTTTCATTCTGATGATTGATCTTTGCAACCACTTCATCCATCTGAGCTACAAGACTTTTCACATACTCTAAATCCTGTGGCATCTGCTCTTTGGCTTTATTAAGCTTATCTAATACCACATCAAACATCCTGCGCATGTTTACTGCCGTATCATCTTTTTGGACTACCTCTCTGATTGCATCAATCGGCACACCTTTTTCATAGTAATCCAATGCTGTCTGCATCTTAGGTGCTGCCATCCTGCTATCTTTCAGCAGCGTTAACAACTCTTCTGATACACCCTTATGCAGACATTTTGATAACACCTTCATCTGCTCAATGTCATAACTTTTGTTAAGATACAGATCGATTTCATCATCAGTCAGTCCATATTCATAATCGCTTTTGACAAGAGCAATAACCTCACTGTCCATATGCTTATTACGAAGAATCTGTATCTTTCTCTCAATCGCCATTTCACTTAATGGCTCTCTTTTTTCTTCCATATATGCCTCCTAACCACTAAAAAAACAGCCTAACGTACCGGCTGTTCTTTTCTGTCTCTTATCGTTTCTTTGTCATACTGCTTCTCTTCTGCCGAAGCTGATACCGTAAGTTCCTTCCATATTGATCTTCCAAGATTAAGTTCCTTTGATACCGCCCGTTCTGCCTTACAGTCCTGTGCATACTTGCTCTCATATTTTTTTCTAAGACTCTCGACCTCTTCCACACTGTATCCCTGTGCCAGAAGCTCAGTGTTAAGCCTTTCCCATGCATTGTGCTCATCTTCAAAGAAGGTATCCCCACTCTGATAACACGATTCCGCATCATCAAGCCCCCGGATCTGTTCAGCCTTGTCAAAAATATCTTTGAATCTTTCCTTAGCCTTATAGGTCTTACTCTTTTCCTTTGATGCTTCTTTTTTCTTATCCATCAGATTATCAAGTACCGATACAAGTTCTTCCGCACTCTCAATCTTATGCCTTACCAGAAATAGATACTGCTCCTGCAGCTTATGCATCTTTCGGATATCATCCTTATACTTCCATCCCTGACTATATGGCTTCTTTTTCAGCTTTCCAATCCGGTAAAGCTTTGCATAATATCTTTTCTGCAAGCCTGACATCTTCGCCCTGCGGTATCTTTTGACATAGCACTTTACTATCGCTGCCTGTTTTTCCTCATTCTGTGACTGGTAAAAAGATAAATCTTCCTTAGCAATACGCTCCACAATAGCTTCCTGTGAATAATTCTCGCCAAGAGTCTTACATCTTCTGAATCTTGTCATCCCCTGTGGTCTGACTGCCAGATACTTTCCCTGCTTGACCTCATATCCTTTTTCCGACAGCAGTTCCAGAAATCCTCTCAAATCATTTGCCTGTAAAATGCAGGCATCCAAATCTCTTTTTATCATATCTGCCCACACAAAGCTGCCTTCACGATATTCGCTCCAATCCTTATAATTCTCGTGCTGTTTCTCTTTGCTGCCATCCTCCACATCTATAATGGAAAGACCATACTCCTGACACAGCTTATTGGTAATCGGCTGGATATACTTTGCCCAGTCACCTTTCTCGTAGCGATACTTTTTCCCATCCACAAAGCTTACACTGTTAAATACAATGTGTGAATGAACATGGTCTGTATTATCATGAACCACAAATACCGCTTCATAGGCATCGCCAAGATATTCTGCTACAAACTTCTGTGTTATCTCAAAAGCCCTGTCCGGTTCCACCTCATCCTCTTTGAAGGAAAGAATGATGTGATACCCCTGTCGCTTGTCTGTTTTTCCAAACTGCTTCTTTGTATCAATCATCTGTTCAAAAGCCATATCTGCCTGACAGTTAACAGCTCCCACAAGTCTTCCTCTCTGAGTTTTCTCAGGATTCATCACATAATCCAGTGCCCGTTTCAAATGCCTTGCATGAAAAGAATTCCCGCTGTCCTTCATGTGAAGTATCTTACTGATTGCCAATCTTTACCACCGCCTCGCTGACAGACTGATTCAGCTTTTTCATATATGCCACAAGCTGTTCCTTATCTTTCTTGGAATACAGCTGTGCATTGCTGTTAAATACAATCTGATTGATGTTAATGCCGATTCGGTTTATCTCATTGATAAGCTCTTTAAGAAGTTTCCTTACTTCCGGATAATCATTTGGTTTCTGACTGATTAGAAGCCTGATATATTCGGCTTCATTCATTCCATTTGCCTTTGCCTTATCAGAAAGTACCTTCGCTTCCTGTGGCATAAGTCTTAGTGTTTTCCTTATACAATGAACTTTATCCGCCATAGAATCACCTTCCTCTCTTACCCGTACTGTATTCTCTTACTCCTTCTGCTACTGTTACAGCAGCTTTTTCCAGTTCTTTATTACCCAGCTGGGCAATAACCCTGTCTGCAAGCTCTGTAGCAACTTCTATAAGTTCCTTACCATAACAGGTTTTATCAAACAATCTGTCCAGTCTCTTTTCATCTGCTTTCAGACTTTCATACTTGCTCTGATACTCGTTATAGTCGTTAAAATCCTTTGGATCACTCCTGTGTGCTTCCGCATCAAGTATCAGTTCATAGTTCCATTCACAGACAATATCTATAACATCATCTATCGGGTATGGTTCAATTTCACCATTCTCCTCAGCTACATCCTGCCTGTACATCTTCCCATCTGAATCTATGCCAATGGCATAATCATGTCCTTCCATATAGTTAAGCAGAATTGCAGCATCTTCTATCGAAGGGTTTAGTAAGATATCAAATGTGTCTGCCCAGGCAATAAGTTCCTCTGGTTCTGCGATTATTGTAAGTTCTTTATCCATTGCTTTCCTGCACCTCCCTTATCCGTGTTTTGTATATCTCTTCCACCCACACGCCTGTCTGAATCTCTTAGGTTTACGGCTAGATACGCATTAGAGACATCTCTGTCCTAATGCCATCTAGTTAGGGAGAAAATCTCCCTAAAACCCTCTGTTTATGGAAGTGGGGGCGCTTTTTGCCCCCACTTTGCTACTTTGGGGGCGCTTTCTGCCCCCACTTTGTTATTTTGGGGGCGCTTTCTGCCCCCACTTTTATACTGACTTTCATCCGGATTTTGTCGTGTCCGAATTGCGGGGGCGCTTTTCGCCCCCACTTTGACATTTTGGGGGCGCTTTCTGCCCCCACTTTGCTGTTTTGGGGGCGCTTTCTGCCCCCACACATCAAAATCCGGTTTCTCATGCCCTGACTGGTTCATCTGCTCTCTGATTCATCTGGTTCAGATTAAGCTTTGCAGCCACAAGCCACTCGTTGTAATCCTTATATCCGGCTGGAGGCGGACAGTCTTCTACCTCATATCCAAGCTCATAATACTTTCTCATAAGTTCAGCTGCTGCTTTTCTCCCCGGCTCATCTCCATCAAGGCAGAACCGGATGGAAGTTATCTGCGGATGTTCCCGAAGAAATGTTTCAAGTGGTGCATCTGCAAGCATCCCAAGTGCCAGCTTATTTGATTCATAATCCGTGAAGATATCCACATAACTCATAAGGTCGATTGCAGCCTCAAATACTACAAGCTCTGTACTGTTAACATTTACCACATTAAATCCATAGTTCTTATCATTGCCTGTGACATCACACTTGAATGGCTTGCCCTGCTTATCAAACACTCCACGCATACTTGCAAATCTTGTCACTCCATTTTTATCATTTCCTTTGAAAACAACATTGTGGTAATGCCTGCTCTCATAAATCAGTCCATCTTTTAAAAACAGATCTATGACAGTCCTGCTGATTTCTCTCTCCTGATTCAGATATGAAATAAGATAGGAATTATCTCCCGCCGGTTCCGGTAGGACAAATGGCTTTCTCTCCTCTGCCTGCTTCTGCGATACCTGATGAACAAGTGGCTGCTTTACAGGATTCTCGATCCTTCTATATCCTGCAAAATCTAAAAGCCAGAACACAGCCTCTTTTACACTCATTCCACAAAACACCCGCAAGAAATCTACCTGTGAGCCGCCATTGTTGCCTTTGTCAAATTGCCTTGACCATCTGTACCAATGGCTTCTGTTATAGATACGGATGGAATCCATCTCCTTTAAAGTGTGGTATTTGCCAATCCTCTTTACTGTATACCCAAGGCTTTCAGCAACTGCACACAGGTCAACACTCTTTGCTATGGCAAGCTCTTCATCCGTAAATCTTCCATCCATGCTTTCACCTTGCCTTTCCCTGCTCTGCTACAAGCGGTGACTTGATATCAAGTGTCCGGTAATCTGTGCTCAGGGTAATCTTAGGATTATCAATCATGCCTTTTTCCCTGAAACTGAAAAATTCACGATTGTCTCCACCGACTATGATATGGTCAATGAGCGGTATTCCCATCAGTTCACACAGCTTGTTCATGCGGTCTGTCATCATCGTGTCTGCCTTGCTTGGGAATACATTTCCGGATGGATGACAATGGATTAACATCATGCTTGCGGCATTGCTTAAGATACTTGATTTAAACAGTTCTCTCGGATGTGCCATTGCCTCATTTAAAGAGCCAACACTTGCAAAATGCACATTGATAGGTTTTAAATCTGACCTTAGATTGACCACACACACTACTTCCCTGTCAAACTGGCACATACAGTCTCCCATGACAGCAGCTATATCCGCCGGATTATTAAAGGTGTGCTCCAAATAAATCGGAGCATCCTTTACAAGTCTTACCGAAACCACATCAAGCTTGAAGTCATTCTTCTTTGGCATCAGACACCGCCTCCTCTCCAGACTCGACACGGATAACAAAGTCACCTTTCTGGCTGTTTATGAGAGCAATGAGTTCTTCCATTGTAAGTTCCTGCTCCATAGCTGCCTCCTATCTGGACTTTTCCTTCGCGTCATATACAAGGGGAGGTTCTGCAACGATACCATCAAGTCTCTTGTTTGGTGTATCAGTTGCAAGGGTGAGTTTTCTTAAATCCTTATCATAGTGATATACCTGATTGGAAAGTCTCTCGTCCAAAGACACCTCCTGCATATTTACCTCGACTACCATCTGTGCAAGCATCTCAGGGCTTCCCATATCTGAAGATACTGCAATAACCTCATGCACGCTCGAAGGGAGAATATAAAGGTCACTCTCTAAACTCTCTGCCAGCTCATGAAGCTCATTCTCATAAAGCATGGACGCTGCACCATTGATACCCTTTTCATTGGAAATCACCCACATCGTCTGCTCCGGTGGAATCTCAGCTATCATCATCTCTGCGATCTCCTGTGGCATCCCATCCCTTGCGAACATTTCTCTCATAATGTCATTCATGCTACGAACGACAGGTGGGAAGAGTCTTCTTGTGTTTTCCGCTGCACACTTAAAGAGCTGTTCCTCGCTCATTCCAAGTCTTTTCGCAAATTCATTTGTAATTTTTGAACTCTGCACCGCATCCTTATCGGCACTGATTATTACCTTATACACAATAGAAAGATCCTGAAACTCCCTGTGAGGCACCTGTTCCAAAAATGTTTTATTCTGCTCTGTATTGATGAGCTGGAATACAATCTTCTCGTTAGCATCCTTCATAATGCTGTCCACATCAACAACCGGAGCCTGCTCATATGCCCTTTCCATAAAGTCACATGCAGCCATAAGTGTTTCCTCAAGATCCCCACAGTCCTGATACTTCTTATACATGTCATTGATATAAATCGTAGGCGAAATGTTCCTGCCTTCTTCTCTTAAGATGATGCCATCAAGAGTCACATTCACCTTTTCCACGGGTTCTGCCACAAGCTCCATTCCTTTGAACTTCTCAGGCATATAATCCATAAACTTTTCTTTTACTACTTCCTTAAAAATCTCGTAATTCATCATATTACGGTTCCTCCTTAATCTAAAAAAGCGGGGAACATAAGTTACTGGCTTACATTCCCCGCAAGGTTAATTTTTACTGTTTATTCTTTTTCTTTCTTCCACGAAGTCCGACTCCGACACCAGTAATAAGTGCAAGTGCACCGATTCCAAGATAAAGAAGCGGATTTGCATTGTCACCTGTCTGTGGAAGCTTAGGCTCTGTCGGTACATTGACAAGCTTAAGTGTTGTTACAACAACTTCCGGTGCATTGTCATCATATCGAAGAGTTACATCGTGAGCTGTTTCATCAAGGATATATCCATCAGCTGCTTTTGTCTCAACTACTGTATAATGGATATCTTCCTTAAATGAACCATCCTCATTGTAAGTACAGATAGGAAGCTCCTTGCTCTCTGCATGACCATTCTTGTCAGTAGTGAGTGTATCAAGCACCTTTCCGTCCTTATCCCTTACTTCAAATACAACACCCTCGATTGGCTTTCCGGTTACTTTGTCAGTTTTCTCAATGACAATCTTACCGACTGCCTGTTCATCTTTCATGGATACCTTCTGGATTTCTGCTGTCTCCTTTACTTCAAAGGTTACATCACTTGCCACCTTATATCCATATGGTGCAGATTCCTCTCTGAGTGTGTACTTTCCGACAGGAAGTCTCTCAATCATATGCGTCTTTCCTGCCTCTGATGTCCAGCTCTCAACAAGCTTTCCATCAGCATCAATAACTGAAATCTTTGCTCCAGGCAATTCTTTCTTGCCTGTGATATCAGTCTTTGAAATTTCTACCTTGATCGGTGCATTTTCAAATGCTGCCTCAAACTCGATAACCTTTACCTTATCTCCCTGATATGAAGCATCCACATCAAATGTCTTATCTGACTTCACATAGCCCTTTGGTGCCTCAAGTTCTTTGACATAATACTGTCCAAGTGGAAGGTCAGAGGTAAATGTTACTTTGCCATCCTTTCCAGTAACACCTCTCTCAATCTGTGTATCTGCTTTGACAATAACCTTTCCATCCTTATTTACGATATCTTCTTTCGCAAATAAACCAAATACAGCACCTTCAAGCTCTTTCTTTGTCTCTGAATCCGTCTTGGTTACAGTAATCTGCACTTTCTGACGCTCATTTGTCACATCCATTCCTGCAAATACAACCTTTGTATTCTGATCGATATAGGAAAGATCTGCCTCAATCGGTGTCTCATCTAATACAAATCCATCAATGGTCTTTGTCTCAACAAGATAATACTTGCCAAGTGGAAGGTCATCAATTCTAGCGATACCCTTATCATTTGTCACGATGGTTGCCACCTTGTCTCCTGCCTTGTGATATACAGTGTTAAGTCCGTCAGCACTTACGATATCCTCTTTTGCATATACATCAAAAGTTACTCCTGCAAGGCTGTCCTTGAAGAAATTGAAGATAAAGTCATACCAGTAACCCTTCATAAGAGTAGTATCTGTTACAAATTCGCCGTCCTTATTGATGACGATGGAACCTGTAGGAACTTCATCCTTCATCTCTACATGCTGCACTTTGCCCGTGTCCTCTACTGTAAACTGGATATCTGCTGCCTTGAGATATCCGTAAGGAGCAAATTCCTCACGAAGAGTGTAAGTCTCTCCAACTACAAGTCTCTTGATTACATGTGCTTCCTTAGCATCAGATGTCCATGTGTCTACCACATTTCCATCCTTATCAAGTACAGTAAGTGTTGCACCTGTAAGCTCTGCACCGCTTGTGATATCTGTCTTTGTAAACTCAAAGGTTGTAGGAGTGTTCTTATACTCGCTGTTATATACAGCAGTCTTAACATCCTGTCCCTGATATTTTGTATCAAAGTTTACTGCTTCCTCACTTGTCACATATCCGGCAGGCTTTACAAGCTCCCTTGCAACATATTTTGCAAATGGATAATCCTTAACAAAAGCAATCTTTCCATTCTCATCAGATGTTGCCTTCTCAAGAAGTGTACCTTTCTCGATAATAACCCTGCCATCAGCATTCCTTATATCCTCATCTGCATAAAGACCAAATACTGCACCTGCAATCGGTGTATTATCTTCTGCATCAAGCTTGGTCACTGACATATCAAGCTTCTGTCTGTCATCTGAGAAAGTAAGGCTTTCCTTGATAACAGGTGTCTTATCATCCACATATGTGAATGTGACTTTCTGCTCATTTGGATTTAACACATATCCGTCAGGAGCTGTTACTTCAACAACTCTGTACTGACCAAGAGGAAGATTCTTGGCTACTGCCTTTCCATCTTTTCCTGTTGTAAGAGTTGCCACAAGGTCGCCCTTGCTGTAATACTTTGTACGGTTGCCATCTGCATCCTTCTGGTTGTCTGCTGTGTAAATATCCTCGGCAGCATAAACTTTGAATTTTGCTCCGGCAAGTGAGCCTTCCTTATAAACAAACTCTTTCTCATATGAGCTTGCAAGAAGTCCACCCTTAAATCCGTCAAGTACCTCTCCCTTCTTTTCTACAGTCAGCTCTCCGACTGCAGGGGCATCGGAATATTCCACTGTGATGATGGCATCATTGGTATCTCCATCTGTCTCAAATGCTGTATCTGTATCAACTGAAATGTTGATATAGTTATCATTCACCACATATCCGAATGGTGCTTTTACCTCTTCAATGCGGTAGTTTCCGATTTTGAGTGCTTCCGGTAAGATTAAGTCTCCATCCTCATCAGTAAAGAATGAAGTATGCTTAACCTTTGACGGATAAGTTGTGTACTGGGTTACATATTCGTTCTTATCAATATTGAAGATCTTAAACTCTGCATTTGGCACAAGCACTGTCTGCTTTGTATCGGAATCCTTCTTGATTACACGAAGCTTTGCAGTAAACTCCCTGTCAAGGAATACTCTCCATGTCTGAGGCTTGTCAGGATGATTCTCGCTGATTTTTACCTCAAATGGCTTGATTGTCTTCATGTTATGCGGTGTCTTTGACTCAACTACCACATAGGTTCCATAAGGAATTGCAATGGAAACTGCATGTCCCTTGTCATCGGATGTGATTGTTGTTGCTCCGTTTTCCCCGATTACTACCGGAGTTGCCTTGTCATAGTCATAACTTCCATCTGCCTTTACGGATAAAGAAGATTTTAAGTATGCTGTGAACTCTGCACCTGCAAGCAGTCCTGCTTCAGTATCATCGCCATTGTCAGATACCTTGATAAGCTGGAATGGCTGCTTGATGACCTGCTCTGCTGAGGTTGTGCTTCTTGATACCTCTGCTACAAGGTCTCCCTCATAGTCACATACTACATCGTGCTCCTCTTCGTCTAAGAGATACCCCTCTGATGGAGTGATTTCTTTCACATAATAGTTTCCAAGGTAAAGGTTATTGACCTCTGCTTCGCCATTCTTATCTGTTGTAAGTGTTGCTACAAGGTCACCTGCTTTGAATACGACTCCTGTTGCTCCGTCCGGATGCACGATATCGTTTCTTGCATAAAGACCATAAACTGCACCTTCAAGGCTTGCATCTCCCTGGGCAACTGCCTTGCCTGATTCCTTGTCTACCTTGTAGATATGAATCTTTGCTGTCGTTCTGTCATTCACAAATGTATGACTGAATGATGCCTTTGCCTGTGTTTCAGGTAATACATTGAAATTGAAGCTGTAAACATCTTTACTGTTTCTGATATACGCATATGGTGCCTGTGTCTCTGATACATAATATCCGTTAGAGATTGGCAGATCCACGCTGTAGCTTGCCTTTCCGTCCTCACCTGTAGTTACTGTCTCAAGAGCTGTACCCTTTGTAACAATAACCTGTCCGGCATAGTTTTTGATGTCATTTCCGGCATAAAGTGTGTACTTGCCGCCATCAAGAGGGTTCTCTGTGTCAGAGTCCTTCTTTACGACAGATACATCCGCTTTCTGTCTTGTATTCTCAATCGTAGTTGATTCATACTGTACTGTCACAGTCTGGTCCTTATATTCAACTGCTACTGTCTGAGGTGTGGTATTGATTGTATACCCGTCAATGCTCTTAATCTCAGTTACCACATAAGTTCCAAGATGAAGGTCAGATAATACCACCTGTCCGTCAGTTCCTGTTGTAAGGCTTTCTGCTACAACATCGCCAGCACTATACACCTTTGTACCATCTGCCTTGTAGATATCTGCTCCAGCAGTTACCATAAAAGTTGCTCCAGAAAGCTTCTTTTTCTCATAAGTGAAGTTGCTTCCATTCCATGAGCTAAGCACCTCACCCTCTTTATAGATTGTGATTGCTCCAAGCTGCTCTTTATCTGTTGCAGAGATTCCCGTTGTCTGTCCTGCTTTTACAGTAAGTGTATGAACTTTACCGGAAAGGACATATCCCTTTGGTGCGGTAATCTCTTTTACATAATAAGTGCCAGCGACAAGTGCAGCTGACTTTGCATATCCGTTTCCATCTGTTGTCATGATCTGTATTCTGTTTGTGCATCCGCTATCAGAATAGATTCCATAGACTGCACCGGAAAGCTTCACTCCGCTTGACTCATCTGTCTTTGTAAGCTCACCATATCCGATATTCTCTGTCTTGACCTTGATATATGCTTTGATAGGATCTGCTGTCGGTCTTTCAGAAATAAACTCCTGATATCCGCTCTTTCCTGTAAGCCAGAATACACAGCTTGATGTTGTCTCAATCTTGCCAGCATTGGATGTGAATGTTCCTGTTGTAGCTGTAGTATTCACGCTCATTGAAGAGATTGTAATACTGTTGCCATTCTTATCAACAGAATATCCGCTGATGCCAAAATCAAAATCCGATAAAACACCATTGCTGTCAGATAATGTTGTTTCAAATCTCTGACTTCCCTCATTCCACTTTAATTCATAAGTTGGTGCCTCACTGGTTCTGCGTGATGCAAAACTTGGAAGTGTTGCATTGTAGGAGCTGCTGATATTGTCCCTGAGTCTCTCATAATAGCTGTATGAAGAATCAGGACTTGGTGCTGTGTTACAGAGCTTTCTTGCTGCCGAATCACCACTTCCGGTTCCAAAGATATCTGCTACAATAACCCATACCATTGCCTGAGTTGCGATATACTCATCGCACTGACTGTTGCTTGGTGCCGCCTTTTGTGTACTGTTAAACCCATAATAAAGGCAGTAACTTAAAAGTTTTCTCTGCTGTGCTGACATTGATGTGCTCGCATCATCGTAGCTGTTCATAAGCTGACCGCCATCTGCTCTTAATCCGAAATTCATACAATATGCAGAATTTCCGTCAAGAATTGAATACAGAATCTTGCCATGATTATATCCGGGCTTCAGCTCACTTACTTCTCCGGAATTTTTGACTGACGCATTCCAGAACGCAATATTTGCCTGCGGACTGGCTGCAAATGCTGTTGTACCATTCGTAAAGAGTGTTCCAACCAGTGTGAGCATAGCCATAAATCCTGCCATAAAACGCTTTAGTTTCTGTTTCATGTGCTCTTTCCTCCTTAATTTACGCATAAAAAAAGAAAGACATAAGTTTATGGCTTACATCTTTCTTCCTTCTGCTTCTATTCGTTTTTATTTATCTGTGACATCGAAACTCGTAATAGTCTGTGCCGCCTGTCGTGTAAACTCCATCATAACTGATGTAGAATACCGGATCTGTTTCCAAAAGTAACATACTTGCAATATATTCTGCGATTGCATCCTCAGATGATAACCGCTGTCCATCAATGGTACTTGCTTTGTTAAGGTCTGTCTCTACAAACACACTATAATAAGAGCCTTCCATACCATCGTAAGGATAATACTCATTGTACTCTTCCTGCGTGATACTGCCATCATTCAAATGGTTCTGTAAATTCTGCTGTGTGGTAATCATTCCTCCTGCCTGACACTTTGCTGTTGCAAGTGACACAACATTCTGTGGACTGTATGCCACGGATGCAGGCTGTGGGTTGCTCACATTGTCTTTCGGACTGTCTGTAGTCTGACCACCATTACCTGCATTACTCTGATTTCCGCCAGCTTCCTCATTATCATTTACAGGAGCTTTCTGTTCCGGCTCGTCATTCTGCTTTGGCTTTTCTTCCTGCTTTGAAGCAGTTTTATTATCTGCGGATCGGTTATCTTCTTTATCAGTCTTCTCTTCTGAATCTTTAGCCTCGGCAATATCTTTCTCTGTCTCATCACTTCCAGCTTCGGTTGTGACCTCTGTGACAGCTTCCGTTGCCATTGCTACTTCTTCAGTTGGCTTTACGCTTTCCGTCTGTTTCTCTGTCTGATTATCAGCCTTTTCCTTACCACCATTACAGGCAGCCATTGAAAAGACCAGTACTGCGGATAATAAGATAATACTTATCTTCTTCATAGTAATCACCCATCCCTTCTCCGCAAGAGGGACGGGCTTTGTGTTCCGTGCCATCCACCCTTGCAGTGAACTATTTATCTGTAATGCACGGGACACATAGGACTGTCCCGTATTCTGTGCATCTTAAACTCCTTTCATTATACCAGCTCTCTTATTTTAAAGAAATACTGCATAAGTCTTCTGTTTTTCTTATAATTTAAGAATAAACCCTTTACCTGCATTCGCTCACCTCCTCTCAGAATGTGCCCATTCTTACGAATGAAAGAAATACCCTTGCCACCATTGCGAATAGAAGAAGAATTATTCTGGCAAGTCCTAAGACCAGCTTCAAAGCTCCAAGAATTATCCTTAATATCCACTTGAGTATCTCTAAAATCACTGTTCCTACGGCTCCCATAACTCTTCTCATAATAATCAGTCTCCTTTCGACATCCATCCCATTGCAAGACCTGCAACATCTGCATCGTCCATAACATCTTCTGTAAGTTCTTGTGCTTCACTATTGGCTGCCTGCATAATTACCGGCTGACCAACATTCATCCCGGATATCACTCCGCCTAACAGCTTTATTACCTCTTTTCTAGCCTCATTGGTTGCTGCTTCAATGACTTCTTCCTTAATGTCATCAATATCTTCTGACCGGATATATTCAGCCCTCTCTTTTTCCTTCTTCTTGATAACAAAGGTTTCTTTTCCATAATTATCAATGTAAAACTGAATCGCATCTATGATGAACTGATTCTTAGATTTGAAAATCTTTGGATCAAGGTTCTGAATCACATCATTGATTTTCACATGCTGAGGATTGCTCATGTTGAGGCGGACAGAAGTTTTTACTTCATATTCAAGTCTTCTTCCCATCATCTGCCTCCTTATGATAAACGCCTAGTGCTTTTAAGTCCCATCGTGGCAAGCTGCTCATATCCTCTTGCATTTGCCTTTACATCAAGGTTATAGGAAATGTTCTTTGCATCGTGACTGCCAAAATTCTTCATCACAACTGCCCCTCCACCGACAAATACAATCGGTGTAGTCTTTAAGTTATACCCAAACTCACGGATTGAGTTATATACCTTATCAACAAAATCCTCTATCTCTGCCTTAATAATGGCAAAGTATTCATCATCAATATCTGACCTGCCATATCGCATGATGTTCTGTATCTCTGACTCGTCTACCTCTCCGTTAAGCTGTCTTACACACTGTTCATTGATAGAACGCATACAGGTAATAAGACCTTTTGGTATCGTCACACACTTTGATTCATCCGGTGACTTGTTGATTACCGGCATAATGTCGATTGTCCAGCTACCGATATCTACTATCAGCGTTTTCTTTGCCATTGTAGGTATCTTGTCCACTACTGCTGCATAACACTGAGGAAATATTGCCACATCATCAATTTCAATATAATACGGCTCATTCTCATATTTGAAGCTTACACGCTTATTCTTTGTCAGGTACTTGATAAAGTCATTCTTCTCAGCTCCAAACCTTGTAAGTGGAAGTCCTACAGCAAGGAATACCTTTGCCTCTGCAAGACCTCTTCTTTTAAGTTCCTTAGCAACTGCTGCAAGAGTGAGAAGATAAAAGCTGTCATCTTCGACCTTTGTATCCTTTACTTCCTGCCTCACAGTTCCAACCTTATAGAACTTTCCTTCATACTCAAGTACATCGCCGAAAAGTGCCGGAGTTGTTGTAATCTCCTTAACACCTGTGACAAATACCTGAGAGATTGTTTTCATCATTGACCAACCATGATCAATGCCGATTACTTCTAACTTGTTATTCATATGTTTTGCACATCCTTTCTTCTTAAACAGCCACTTGAACATCTTAACCACCTACTTTCCTATCAGCTTTCGCATACAAGGAAAACAATAACCATTCCCCTGATAATATGGACATCCGACACATTCCGTCGGAAGTTTCTGTTCTTTTTTCTTAGATGGTTTACAACATGTTCCATTGGCACATCTGTTGTTATGTCCCCAGAAGAATCTACAATGCATACAATCTTTTAATTCTCTTTCAAGCTTTTCTTCTGGAGATACAAACCTGCGTTTCTTATGCTTATCTCTTTTTTCAACTGTTCCCACCAGAGCTCTCCTCCCTTCCAAGGAGTGATTGCTCTCTTATCTGTTCCATTGTCCTGTCCGACTCTCCTGCCGTCCTAGCTAACGAATACAATACGATAAGAACAATAATTATTAATGCTATGCTAAATCCCATCATCACTTTATCCTCCTTCAAATTAGTTGCCATATAGACAAAATTTGAATTTGGAAGTGATATAGTCTACATGGCTATGCTTAATGCTAAGCATGTAGGTACACGCCAGTCTTCTAGACTCCTATATCGCCCCGTGTACAAAGAGGTGTTCTCACCTCCGGGAGTTACAGACGAGCCACAAAATGTGTTTCACGACGCCCTTCTGAATTATCAGAAGCACTATCTCTTCTTTTAGCCTTTTGAAGATAAGGACGAACTTCTCGCCCTCTGTGGTTAATTATCCTTACGCAACATGCCGATTCCTTTTACCAGATTTCCATCCAGCTTCTCGCCCTTCATCTTTCGATCCATCAGACTACTAATATGATAGCTGTGACTTTCATCCTCCAGGTACATGCCCCGTAATTTTACTACCTACAGAAATTCTGTAGTGCAAACTACTTTGCAAATCTGTAACTGATTATTCAATTGTTATGTCCAATCTCTCTTGGACAATTGATATTCTACAATGCACTTTAATTTTACGGAAGTGACACCACTGGTGTATTTTTACGAATTTTCACCAGTTTTTGGTGTATTTGTCATTTCCTTTAATTTGTCCCATGTATGCTTAGGCAGTTCTCTTGCCGGCTCTCTGAATCGTTCAAGATATTTTTCAAATAATTCCGTATTGATTAATGCTGAATTACCGACTTTATAGACTGCTCCTGCCTCTCTCGCAATTACTATGATTCTCGATTTACTTATCCCATAAATAATCGCTCCTTCCTCTGCATTGACAAATTTTTTCATAAAATCCTTTGTATCTGAATAGCACTTATATGAGTAACTCATTCATCAGTCTCCTTTCACATTTGGCAATGGATGTTTCATTTCTGTTGGCGGTTCTCTGAATTGCTCCATATATTCATCAAACACCTCCAGATTAATCAGAATAGTATTTCCTTTTGCTTCGCCTATCTTATATACAGCTCCAGCTGCTCTAGCCATTTCGATAAATCTATGATGTCCTATGCTGTAAGTCATTGAACCCTCTCCGATTCTCACAAACTTCTTTTCCACAATTTTATTTGAACTAGGAACTCTTGCAGAATGTTTCATAAATTTCATCAACCTTTCCTTATGTACTAATATAATCTTTGCAAGCTGATATCTTGCTCCAGCAGCCAACGCTATATCCATTGCCTCATCTTGTGTTACATCTAATAAAGCCATTACCTCATCAATACGAATAAATCTTGGTTTTACAGTTTCTTTTCTATAGGCACAAACTGAACCACTCAATGTATTTACCATAACATCACCTACTTATAAAACTCAGAATCTGTAATATGAAAAGTTTCAAGATACTTATCCAATATTTCTGTATTAACAAGTACAAGCTGACCAATTTTATAACAAGCCTTGGCATCCTTAGCCACTTCTTGAAATTTTGTCATTCCCATACTGTACATCTTTGCACCATCTGAATATCTTACAAACTTTTTTGCATCCTCATATCTATCTTTCTTCTTTGATTCATTCATTGCTGTGCTCCTTTCACTTTGACTTCATAACAAATGACGTATTTTCTCCATAACGCAAAAAAGAGGACATCTTCTAAATTTCTTTAGAAAATGTCCTCTTAGTAGTTCATATTTGATTGAATCTTTTTCTTTTCAGATTGTGTACTCTTTCATACTGATGTAAATGACTATGCCAAAATACGTCTTTTAATGCGTCCTTTGACGTACTCAAATGCCTCAACCCCGCATAAACACTAGGTTTATTTATCCAAGCTCTTCATTGTCGGGAAGAGCAATACGTCACGGATTGCCGGTGAATCTGTCAACAGCATAACCAGACGGTCAATTCCATATCCGATTCCACCGGTAGGCGGCATTCCGATTTCCAGTGCGTTCAAGAAATCTTCGTCGGTATGGTTTGCTTCCTCATCACCGGCTTCGAATGCGGCATCCTGTGCTGCAAAACGCTCACGCTGGTCAATCGGGTCATTTAACTCGGAATATGCATTACACATTTCCCATGTATTGATAAATAATTCAAAACGTTCTACCTTGGTTGGGTCAGACGGTTTCTTCTTGGTAAGCGGAGAAATTGCTACCGGATGATCCATGATAAAGGTCGGCTGAATCAGTTCTTTCTCACAGAATTCTTCGAAGAAGAGGTTGATGATATCACCCTTGGTATGACGCTCTTCGAATTCAATGTGATGTTCTCTTGCCAGCGCCTTTGCAGCTTCATCATCTGCTACGGTATCAAAATCGATGCCGGCATATTTCTTGATGGCATCGTTCATGGTCAGACGCTCAAAAGGCTTTCCAAGGTCGATTTCAATGCCATTGTAAGTAATCTTTGTAGTGCCGCATACTTTTTCTGCAAGATAACGGAACATGCTCTCGGTAAGTTCCATCATGCCTTCATAATCAGTGTATGCCTGGTATAACTCCATCAATGTAAATTCCGGATTGTGGCGGGTATCAACACCTTCGTTACGGAATACCCGTCCGATTTCGTAAACACGCTCCAAGCCACCAACAATCAGTCTCTTTAAGTATAACTCAAGAGAAATACGGAGCTTTACATCTTCATTTAATGCATTGTAATGTGTTTCAAACGGTCTTGCGGCTGCTCCACCTGCATTGGAAACCAGCATAGGAGTCTCAACTTCCATGAAGTCACGTCCAGCTAAGAAATTACGGATTTCCTTGATAATCTGGGAACGTTTGATGAAAGTCTGCTTGGAATCCTGATTCATGATAAGGTCTACATAACGCTGACGGTATCTGGTATCGGTATCAGTAAGTCCGTGGAACTTCTCCGGTAAAATCTGTAAGCTCTTGGATAATAAAGTTACCTCAGATGCATGGATAGAGATTTCTCCGGTCTTGGTCTTAAATACCTTTCCTTTGATTCCTAAAATATCTCCGATATCATATTTCTTGAAATCTTTATAAGAATCTTCTCCGATTTCATCTCTTGCGACATATGCCTGAATGCTTCCCTTTAAATCCTGTACATTACAGAAAGAAGCTTTTCCCATCACACGCTTGAACATCATACGGCCTGCGATAGATACCTCTTTTCCCTCAAAAGCATCAAAGTCGTCTTTGATATCTGTGCTGTGGTTTGTTACATCATATTTAGTTATCTGGAACGGATCTTTTCCATTTTCCTGAAGTTCTTTTAACTTATCACGGCGCACCTTGATTAACTGGTTAATATCCTGTTCCTGTACGTTCTTCTGTTCCGCCATCTTTGTTCTCCTAATCTGTTAGTTTGATCTTTGGATTCCTAATACTTTATATTTTAAGTTACCCATCTGGGTCTCAACTTCTACTACGTCACCAACGCCGGCACCGATTAATGCTTTACCAACCGGAGACTCGTTGGAAATCTTTCCCTTTAAGCTGTTTGCCTCTGTAGAACCAACAATTTTATATTCCAGTTCCTCATCGAATTCCATATCAAGGATTTTTACCTGACATCCGATGTTAATCTTGTCTAAATCAACTTCTTCTTCTACTACGACTTCTGCATTCTTTAAGATTTTCTCGATCTGTTCGATTCTTGCTTCGATATCACGCTGCTCATCTTTTGCTGCATCATACTCAGCGTTCTCAGATAAGTCTCCCTGCTCTCTTGCTTCTTTAATCTTCTGTGCAACTTCTTTTCTTCTGACCACTTTCAGATTCTGTAACTCGTCTTCCAGTTTCTGTAAACCCTGATAGGTCAAAATGTTTTTCTTATCCATGCTTATTAGCCCTTCCTTTTATAGATTTTCTATTCTGCATAAAATTCTCGCTCTAATCGATCTGAAACCGCTTCACAGCCTGTAAAACCGGTTCCCTTAACAATCATAATATTATACCCAATAGGTACCTCAATGTCAAGATTTGCCCGCTGATACCAGTTCCTTTTATAAATGGAAATATAGATACTTTTTTCCGATAGAAATTCTTCCCGGATTCTTCCGTCAGCTTCAAAATCCAGTATCAGTCTGCCCTCTTCCTGGCCGGTTCCCTTTTGAATTGCATTTTCCTCTTTTCCAATCACTTCTACAATCAGTCCCAGTTCCTCATAGAGATACTCTATTTCCCCTTGGTGATGTTCTGACTGACCGGTGCAAAGTGTATATACATTAAGTCCCGGATAAAGCTGCCGGAGCATATACTGTTCTTCCTCCTGCTGAAGATATTCCCCCGCTTCCGCATCAATGACAAACAGCCGCATGTCCCGGTAGGAAATGTCTTTCTGCTCTAATACTGCTTCGATTATTTTCCGAAAAAATGCATTGCAGGGAAAATAAATTTCTTTTTCAATAAAGTTATTCTGTTCCTGACGGCTGTTCCTGTTTTCTGATTGCAGATTGCTTTTATTCCTGCGTAAAAGACTTTTTAATTTTTTCCACCATTTCATGCTTCATTATATGATGCAAAGGTTTCTAATAATTCCTCCAGCTGTTCGTAAGTTTCAACTTCATTGAGCAGGCTTCGAAGCCTGGATGCATGCTTGTAGCCGCCGGTGTACCAGGCTGCGTGCTTACGCATTTCCCGCATTCCGGTAAATTCGCCCTTAAAGGCAATCTGCATCTTTGCATGACGCAGCACCATATCCACCATTTCTTTGGCGGATGGCTTCGGCAGTTCTTCTCCTGTTTCTAAGAAATGGTTAATCTGTGCAAATATCCATGGATTTCCCTGTGCTCCCCTTGCTATCATCAGCCCGTCACAGCCGGTTTCCTGCTGCATCCGGTACGCATCCTGTGGGGTAAAAATATCACCGTTTCCGATGACCGGGATCTTTACTGCTTCTTTCACTTTCCGGATAATCTCCCAGTCCGCTTTGCCGGAGTAATACTGTTCCCTGGTCCGTCCATGCACCGCAATGGCAGCTGCCCCGGACTCTTCCGCAATATGCGCCATCTCTACTGCATTGACATGGGCATCATCAAAGCCCTTTCTGATTTTTACCGTCAGAGGCTTCTTTATGGCTTTTGCTGTTTTTTCGATGATTTCACCTGCCAGAATCGGATTTTTCATCAGTGCAGAGCCGTCACCATTATTGACTACCTTTGGCACCGGACATCCCATATTGATGTCGAGAATATCAAACGGTCGATACTCGATACGCTTTGCCATTTCGCTCATAATTTCCGGGTCGGAGCCAAAAAGCTGCAGGGAAACCGGATGTTCCCGCTCATCAATGGCAAGCAGGCTTTCGGTATTCTTATTATTATAATAAATGCCTTTAGCACTGACCATTTCCATGCAGATAAGTCCTGCTCCCTGCTCTTTGCAAAGTACACGAAATGGCAGGTCTGTTACCCCTGCCATTGGTGCTAATATCAAATTATTATCAAGTGTTACATTTCCTATTGTCAGTTTCATCGTTTCTGTTTTGCGTAAATAAGACGCATTCCTTCTAATGTCAGTGTCGGATTGTAGTACTGAATATATTTTGTCTCATTTGCAATGATTTTACCCAGTCCGCCGGTTGCAACTACTTTTACATCCTTAAGTCCGGATTCTTTTATCATATTTTTTACGATATATTCTGTCTGTCCAATCTGTCCGAATATCAGTCCTGCCTGCATACTGCTGATAGTTTCTCTTGCAAGGATGGTAGACGGTTTCTTAATCTCGATTTCCGGAAGCTTTGCGGCATCTTCCCAGAGTGCCTTTGCAGAAATGCGGATTCCCGGGGAAGTTACTCCTGCGAAGAAATCTCCATTTCCATTGACGAAGTCATAGGTGGTTGCTGTACCATAGTCGATTACTACAACCGGTCCGCCATAAAGCTCATATGCACCTACAGCGTCTACGATTCTATCCGCGCCAATCTGCGCCGGATTCTCGGATGTGATACGGATTCCTGTCTTCACGCCCGGTTCCACAACCATTGGCTGAATCTCAAAATATTTAATCATTCCACTGCAGAGGGAATGCATGACATTTGGTACTACCGATGAAATGATGGCATCCTTGATTTCATTATGGGAAATCTCGTTATGCTCTAATAAATCAATGATTGTAATACCGTATTCATCAGAAGTTCTCTGCATTTTTGTTGTCATACGAAATGTTGTGATTAATTTTTCCTTATCAAACACTCCAATGGTAATGTTGGTATTTCCTACGTCAATTGCCAGTAACATATTAGTCCTCCTTATCTTCTGTGAATTCTTCTCCCAGGAAAAATACACGGTAATACATTTCAAGCGATTCAAAGAGCTCTGTCTTTTCCCGCTGCATCTGTTTGATTTTTAACACACTGCCGATTTCATCATAGAAGAAATCTCCATCCTCACATTCCGTCCGGAAATTAAGATTTCCCTCTTTGTCAAATATAAGCTGCAGTGTTCCTCCGATATCCTCTGTATACAGTACACAAAGAATATTCAAATCCTCTTTGATTCCCTCCGGAAGTCCGTTAAACAACGGATTCAGATAGAATTTCTTGGTATAAGCGCTGGAACCGCATAAAACGATTTCTTCCTGCTCCATATATTCATACTCCTTTTTTTATTTATGCCTTTTTTATATCTGGTAAATGTGGCTTTTCCTGTCTATCCTATAAACATCTATCTCGATGCATGTCTATACATATCCATAAATCCCGCGGACAGATACTTCCCCGGAAGACACCAGTTTTCTTGCTTCCCAGGTATCCACGATTAATTCGCCCCGGTCGGTAATGCCCTGTGCCACTCCCTCAAATGGCTCTTTCGGGTCTAACACTCTTACCTTCTGCCCTTTATTGGCAAGGCTTGCATCGTATTCCTTCCGCAGATCCCGTAAATCCTGATATGCCATAAACCGGTCATAATAATGCTCGAATTCTTCCCAGACAGCTTCTATTAATCCTGCACGGTTTACCCGTTTCCCACTTTGTAACAGAAGTGAGGTGGCATTCTGCGCAATTTCTTCCGGGAAACTTTCATTATTCACATTAATACCAATGCCTACCACAATATGGTTTACATAATCCATCTGTGCACTCATTTCCGTCAGAATTCCTACTACCTTCTTACCATTGATGACAATATCATTTGGCCACTTTATCTTTGCTTCCATACCGGTGCAGCAGGTAATGCCCTTTGCCACTGCCATGGCTGCCACCAGTGTCAGCATGGATGCATTGGAAGGATTCAGCTCCGGTTTTAAAATCAGCGTCATAAAGATTCCGGTTCCCGGCAGGGAACTCCAGCCTCTTCCACGTCTTCCTTTTCCGGCATCCTGCTGGTCTGCCACCACAAGGGTTCCATGCTCTGCACCCTCTTCTGCAAGACGGCTGGCTCTTACATTAGTAGAATCTGTTTCATCATAATAATAGATTTTCTTTCCAATCCAGTCTGTTTTACGGATGCTGCTCAATTCATTTTCGCTTAAGATATCCGGTGCACCTACAATCCGGTAGCCCCGGTTCTGCACCGCTTCAATTTCATAGCCATCCTTTTTCAACTGATTGATTGCCTTCCACACTGCGGTTCTTGATACACCAAAGCGTTCACAAAGCTCCTGTCCGGAAACATAACCTTCCGCTTCCCGCAGTGCTGCAAGTATTTTTGCTTTCATAGGTTCTTATTCTCCTAAAGTTGCAAGCATAACTGCCTTTATCGTATGCATACGATTTTCTGCTTCATCAAATACGATGGATTTCTCACTTTCAAATACTTCGTCGGTTACTTCCAGCTCGGAGTATCCGAATTTCTCATAGACATCCTGTCCAATCCTGGTCTTAAGGTCATGGAATGCCGGGAGACAATGCATAAACAATGCCTGCTCTCCTGCATTATCCATCAGCTTCTTATTTACCTGATATGGCATCAGGTCTGTAATACGCTCTTTCCATACCTCTTCCGGCTCACCCATGGATACCCACACATCAGTATAGACAATGTCTGCGCCCCTGGTTCCTTCCATGGCATCCTCTGTTAAGGTAATGGTTCCGCCTGTGCGGGATGCCACATCTTCACAATATGTAACCAGCTTTGGATCCGGGAAATATTTCTTATTGGTACAAGCTACAAAATGCATTCCCAGTTTTGCACAGGTTACCATCAGGGAATTCCCCATATTATAACGGGCATCTCCCATATATGCCAGCTTTACACCCTTTAATCTGCCAAGATGCTCTCGGATGGTTAACATATCTGCTAACATCTGGGTCGGATGAAATTCATTGGTCAGTCCGTTCCATACCGGAACGCCTGCATATTTTGCCAGTTCTTCTACGATATCCTGTCCATAGCCGCGATATTCGATTCCGTCAAACATGCGTCCCAAAACTCTTGCAGTATCCGGAATGCTCTCTTTTTTTCCAATCTGGGAGCCTGACGGGTCAAGGTAAGTTACGTGCATGCCAAGGTCATGGGCTGCCACTTCAAATGAGCAGCGGGTTCTGGTACTGGTCTTTTCAAAAATCAGTGCAATATTTTTGCCAATCAGGCTGTCATGCAGAATACCCTGTTTCTTCTTTGCTTTCAGGTCTGCTGCCAGATCTATCATATAGAGGATTTCTTCTGGTTCAAAATCCATCAGTTTTAAGAAATTACGTCCTTTTAAATTCATTGCTTTTTCCTCTTTTCCTCTTACTCTTTGATGCAAAACGGGCTGTCCTACATAGATGTGGCAGCCCGATTTTCGCTTCGATTCATGGTTTCCTTTTTAATTATTTTTCTCCGGCAACCTCTGTAATTGATTTTACCAGCCCTGCAACACCCTGTATCTCAGATGGTATGATAATCTTTGTTGCCTTTCCATCTGCAGCCTTTGCAAAAGCTTCCAGGCTCTTAAGCTGTAGTACAGCATCGTCCGGTGCTGCTTCTTTCAAGAAACGAAGTCCGTCTGCATTTGCCTGCTGAATCTTTAAGATTGCTTCTGCCTGACCTTCTGCTTCTTTTACGGTTGCTTCCTTCTGTGCCTCTGCACGTAAAATTGCGGCAGTCTTCTCTGCCTCTGCATCTAAGATTGCTGATTCTTTCTTACCTTCTGCTACAAGAATCGTAGATTTCTTCTCACCTTCTGCACGAAGAATTGCTTCACGTCTTTCACGCTCTGCCTTCATCTGTTTCTCCATGGCATCCTGAATTGCCTTTGGTGGGATGATATTCTTTAACTCTACACGGTTTACCTTGATTCCCCATGGGTCTGTTGCCACATCCAGGGAAGCTCTCATCTTGGTATTGATGGTCTCTCTTGAAGTAAGGGTCTCATCTAATTCCAAATCACCGATGATATTACGAAGTGTGGTTGCTGTCAGATTTTCGATTGCCATAATCGGATTTTCAACACCGTAAGCAAATAACTTCGGGTCTGTAATCTGGAAATATACAACGGTGTCAATCTGCATGGTTACATTATCTTTGGTAATTACCGGCTGTGGTGGGAAATCAACCACCTGCTCTTTTAAAAGAACTCTCTTTGCGATACGGTCAATAAACGGTGCTTTAAAATGAAGACCTACGCCCCAGGTTGCAAGATATCCGCCCAGACGCTCTACAACAACTGCATTTGCCTGCGGTACAATCTTGATACAGGATACAATAATTACCAGTACTAGTATTACTAAAATGATAAGTGCTATTAATCCTTCCATTTTTACCCTCCAAAACTTATATTTTGAATAACTATTCACATATTACTATACTTTTTCCAAGATTACAACAGGGTGCCAAAAACTTCTTTTGACACCCTGACTTTATACTCTCTTATATTTTCTTACATTTTCCTAGAAAAATACATGGTTTCCGATGACTACTCCTGCCTGACCGGAACTTGCACGGCGGAAGCTTAATGCCCCACCGGTATTATCTACACCGGATAATGCTTCCTGTGCTGCCTGTAAACAGCTTCCGCTGACACCGCTTGAAATAACAGATGCAACTTTTCCGTTTCCTGCTGGTGTAAACTGACCGCTCTGGTAAATTACATCATAAAGGCTGGATGGATATGCACCACTTCTCAGACGGTTCATAACAACTGCTCCGACTGCCAGCTGGCCTTCATAACACTCACTGCCTGCTTCGCACTGGATTAATGCAGCAAGAAGTGTTACTTCATCACAGTTTGCTGCTACAGATGCATTCTGTGTTACCATGGTTGTTGTAGTCTGTGCAGCTTTCTTTGCTGCCTCTTCTGCAGCCTTCTCTTCCAATGCAGCTCTTTCTTCTTCCATGGAAACTGCCGATGCTACATTTAAGGATACGGTTACATAATCTGCAGATACAAATGCAGTGGAATTCTTTAAGCTGACTGCGACCCATCCTTCCGGAGATTCTGTCTGTGTATCAACTACAAGCTTATCTCCTTCTGATGCTGCCTTGATAACAGATGCATCCGGATTTGCTTCACTGCGGACACGAAGACCACCGGTGGTTACGGTTGCTACGGTGTCACATACAGTCTGTGCATAAGCATATGCTTCCTGACCTGCCACACAATATTCGCTCTTTACATATCCGTCTACAGAACCGGATGTAATATGATACCAGCCATCTAATGTCTCTACGATATCGGCTGCTGCACCCTTATATAATTTTCCAATTACTTCAGACTCTCCATCTGCGGAGCTTCTTATATATAAGAAATCATCCACATTTGCCATAAGCTTACTGTTCCATGCCTGCTGCTCCTCACTAAGCTGAGGCTCCTCTTCCTGTGCTTCTGCAACAACCACTACATCTGCACGTTCAATGGATGCCTGCTCGGTTGCCGCGTCTCCCAATGCTGCCAATTCTTCTATAATGCCGGCGGAGCCATCTGCCTGTACATCTACCACAGCTTTTGTTTCCTGCTGCGGTTCTGGTACATTTTCTACTGGTGCTGTCTGCATAACTGCTGTGACTGCGGTTACAACGGTAAGCATCACTGCTATAATTGTGCTCTCAATCACTCTTTTTCTTAAATTCATTTTGACCTCCATAACATATATCCTGTTTTTCTTTTTTAAGGATTATTAACAAGTATATGTCATTTTATTCATTTTTATTACATTTATTACAAATTTGTTACATCACGGATTATAACAAAGTAATTTTTATTTGTCAAGTTTCTGTACTTTTTATCCAATTCATGATATAATTTCCAAATAATAATTACGCAAAATCACAAGAAAAGATTTCGTCTTTTTTCGTAATAGTTATCAAGGAGGATGTATTTTTATGAAGGAACGTAAGCAAAAAGATTCTGCTTTGAAGCAGAATCCAGTAAAGGCTCCAAAGCCTGTGAAAGCGCAGAAAGTGCCGAAAGCACCAAAGGCGCCAAAAGTGCCTAAGGAGAAGAAGGAGAAAAAGGCCGGACTTCACTCCATGCGTTTTAATGTTGTACAGTTAGTTCTGCTGAGTATTATCATCAGTGTTGCTTCTCTTCTGATTATGATTATACCGGTTGCGGATAATGCAATTTCCACTTTGGCAGAAAGCTATATGCGTGATGTCTGTGATACCTGCGGTTTAAATGTTGATGCTGCCCTGAACCGGAGCGGTAACGTTATTTTAAATCAGGCATATCTAGAAACTCTGATCGGTGATGTCCGTATCAATGATCTGGATTCCAGTTACGCCTATGTGGTTGGTTCAGATGGAACCATGATTTACCATCCGGATGCAAGCAAAGTCGGACAGCCTGTAGAAAATACCGCAATTAAACAGGTAGTAGCTGATTTGGAAGCAGGTAAAGAACAGCAGAAGGGTATGGCAATCTATGAATTCAGAGGTGCTGAAAAATATGCGGCTTACTATGTTACTTCCAATAAAGCAGCTATTTTAGTCATTACTGCTGACCGTGGAGATATTTTAAGTGCTAAAGATGTAATTTATGTCCGCGCCGTTAGTGCCGCAATTGTTATCTTTATTGTACTGGGAATCATTTCTTTCCTTATTGCAAGTAAAATGACCCGTCCGATTGTAGAAATTACCAACGTTATTAAGCGTTTCTCTTCCCTGAACTTTGCAGAAAGCCCAACTACCATCCGTATCAGCAAACGTAAGGATGAAACCGGGCAGATGGCAAGAGCTATCGGAGATTTACGTGAGAAGTTAGTCACAATTGTTTCACAGATTAAGTCCCAGAGTGAACTGCTTTACAATGCATCTACTGAACTGGATACCAATGCATCCCACACAACATCAACCGTGGGAAATGTAGAAACCGCAGTAAATGAAATTGCTACCGGAGCAACCAATCAGGCTTCCGAAACCCAGAAAGCTACCGATGATATCGTTAATATGGGTAACATGATTGAACATACCAACAGTCAGGTTGAAAGTCTTACAAGCACTGCTAACCTGATGCGTGAATCCAGCGAGGAAGCTGCTGCCACCCTGAAAGAGCTGGACAACATCAACCAGCAGGCAATTGCTTCTATTGATGTTATTTATGAACAGACCAATATAACTAATATCTCTGCCCTGAAAATTAAAGAAGCTACAACTTTGATTTCTTCCATCGCAGAAGAAACAAACCTGCTTTCCTTAAATGCTTCTATCGAAGCAGCCCGTGCTGGTGAGGCAGGACGTGGATTTGCCGTTGTTGCATCGCAGATTCAGAAACTGGCTGACCAGTCCAATGAATCTGCAAACCAGATTGACCAGATTATCCATGCTTTGATTGAAGATTCTGAAAAAGCAGTTAAGACCATGGATGAGGTTAAAACTATTATGAACCTGCAGAGCGAAAACGTACATAAGACCGGTCAGGTATTCGAACAGGTTCGTGATGGAATCAGTTCTTCTATCAGTGGCGTAGGCGAGATTGCTACCAAAACAACACAGCTTGATAAAGCCCGTGGAGATGTTGTGGATGTCGTACAGAATCTTACCGCAATTGCCCAGCAGAATGCAGCAAGTACCGAAGAAACTTCCGCTTCCGTTATGGAAGTCAGCAATGTTATGCAGGAAATCATGGAAAATGCAAATCGTCTGAAAGAGATTGCTTCCATCCTGGAAGAAAATATGAATTCATTTACTTTATAATATGCATAACAAAGAATGTGCCTTGGCACATTCTCGCGCCTGCGGCGGTCGCTTGCGACATCTACCTTATACGCCGCAGTGCGCATCCTCGCGGAGCGTTTTTTACTTTACAGGAAAGCAATTTCCTGTAAAGCATAGAAAGAACTCCACCCGGCTGGATATTCCAATCGGATGGAGTTCTTTTTTTGCTGTAATGCAAGGACTGATTCAAATTTAAATGATTTTATCTTACCCTGCTTCAGCAGTTTTTATAAACGTTTCATTAATGCTTCTCTTGCTTCTTCATAACCTGGTTTTCCAAGTAATGCGAACATGTTCTTCTTGTAGCTTTCTACACCTGGCTGATTAAATGGATTTACTCCGAGCAGGTATCCGCTGACACCACATGCAAACTCGAAGAAGTAGAATAATTCTCCTAAATAGAATTCGTTCTGTTCTGGAATCTTTACCATGAAGTTTGGAACCTGACCATCGGTATGCGCAAGAATGGTTCCGTTCATTGCGCTCTTATTTACAAAGTCCATATCTTTTCCAGCAAGATAATTTAATCCGTCTAAGTCAACCGGTTCTTCCTGAATTGTGATATTGTGTTTCGGAGTCTCAACGTTCATAACAGTCTCAAACATAATTCTGGAACCATCCTGAATGAACTGTCCCATAGAATGTAAGTCTGTTGTTAAATCTACAGATGCCGGGAAGATACCCTTCTGGTCTTTTCCTTCGCTCTCTCCGAATAACTGTTTCCACCATTCAGATACATAATGAAGACTTGGCTCGTAGTTGCAAAGGATTTCTACTGCTTTGCCTTTTCTTAATAAAATGTTACGAACTGCTGCATACTGTAATGCATCATTCTCTGTGAAATCCTGCTCTAAAGCAAGTTTTCTTCCTTCTGCAGCTCCATCCATTAATTTCTGGATATCTGCACCACTTACTGCGATTGGAAGAAGTCCTACAGCGGTAAGTACGGAGAAACGTCCTCCGACATCATCCGGTACTACAAATGTCTCATATCCTTCTTCATCTGCAAGATGTTTTAATGCTCCCTTTGCTTTATCTGTGGTTGCATAAATTCTCTTTGCAGCTTCTTCTTTACCATATTTCTTCTCTAACTTTTCTTTGAAGATACGGAAAGCGATTGCAGGCTCAGTTGTTGTTCCTGATTTTGAAATAATATTTACAGAGAAATCACGGTCTCCTACTACATCAAGCAGTCCCTGTAAGTAGCTTCCGCTGATGCTGTTTCCTGCATAATAAATCTCAGGAGTCTTACGAACTTCCTTAGAAACATTATTATAAAATCCATGTCTTAAGAATTCGATTGCGGCTCTTGCACCAAGGTAAGAACCACCAATTCCGATTACTACTAACACTTCAGAATCAGACTGAATCTTAGCTGCTGCTTTCTGAATTCTTGCGAACTCTTCCTTATCATAATCTACCGGAAGATCCAGCCAGCCCAAGAAATCATTTCCGGCTCCGGTTTTATCCAATAACTCTTTTTTTGCATTGTCTACAAGTTTGCTCATATAGCCAACTTCTTCTTCACTGATGAAGGAAGCTGCCTTTGAGTAATCAAATGTTACTTTACTCATTTCAAATTCACTCCTTTGTTTTTTCTATACACAATTCCCTAATTATGAATAAAATTTCATTAGAGTTTATTTTATCAAACCTATATGCATTTATCAAGGAAAAATTTCCTTCAAAACAGCATTAAATACCGCTTCTTCCTGCTGTTTTCTCTTCTTTTCAATAGAATCCCGCATCTGTTCTTCCTGTCTCGATACCAATGGTTCTTCTTTTCCACTGTCTTCTGTTAATATGACATTCAGATAATCTTCTACTTTTCCCTGTATCATTTGCAATCTGCGTCCTGTCCGGTTCACTTTAACCAGAACCTGCAGGATTATTATCATTTGTAAGAGCATTCCTGCCAGAATTATGTAATTTGCATATTCATATACCAAATTCATGAAAGCTCCCATTCTTATAACCTCTTTTCCTTTTTCTTTCTATTATAAAAAGGAACATTCCATTTGAAAAGAGGACAACGCCGTGTTTTCGCCGCATCTTTTTCCATTTTTCCCTTTGTTTCTGCGGTTTTCTACAAAAGCTGCTGATATTCTTTCCCATCCAACATATAGCCGGAAAGGCAGCAGCCATATTCTTCATTTACGCTGATAATCCGGTTATAGGACCCAGCCAGCAGAATATCTTTTAGTATCTTCGTATCCATTCGCTCATTGATATTGCCAACCCAATAACGGATACCTTCTCCTTCAAATTTCCACGGAAATTCCGGATTCCATTTTGACACATCTTCATTGCCGGGAATCGATACAATCCGTACCGTCTTTCCATAGCCCCGATAACGTTTTAAAATTTCTTCCATATTTTTGTGCATATCAATATTTCCCAAAAACAGTACTCCCATTCGAAGGGTTCTGCTCTCCCTGGTAAACTGGTTCCGAAGCATTCCATAATCATTTCGCTGGATACATTTTAACATACATACCGTTCTGCCGGCATCCAGATACGGAGAACAATGATTTTCCCTGCCAAAAGACTGTTCATACATGGCACCATTGATTTTACTTCCGCTTTCTTTTACCTGACCCGGACCCGCATACATAATAACTGCTGCATATGCTTCCAAACCGTAAGTCTTCTTATATGCCTCTAATAACCGTTGCATTCCCGCCTGATACTGTGTATTTTCCGGATGACGAAGTGCCCTGTCATAGCCCTCTTTCGTATAATATCTTCTGGTAAACTGATAAAGTTCCATCACATCCATTCCATATGCCGAAAAATAAAATACCCACTTATTTTCAATGATACATCCGGCCTTGACCACCGGAATGTATTCTCGTTCCATAATCTTTATCGTTTCTAAATCCTCTGCATCTGCCAGTTCGAAATAATTTCCTTTTCTGGCATTCTGCACTGCGTCCAGGGAACAGGGCGGACAATTTCCATATAATAAATAGACATTTTCCACCCCCATATTCTTTAATGTATGGTAGGGATGCCGGATGAGACCGGAAAATTCTAATAGTTTTTCCGGCGACACTTCCGGCTCCAATATCCATTGTTCCGGTAATGCCTTCTCTTCCATATCCTGTTCCTCCGATATCCACTGCTCCACCAGCATCCGGTGAATCGGTGCTACATAAGGCATAATCACCGTCTGAATCGTCGTATTTTGCAATAGTGCATACAATATACCAAGACAGTCTCTCGTATATTCTCCTACTACCACAAGATCTATCGGTGCACCGGCCAGTCTTCTGATGGTTCTTTTGTCCAAGATACCGATGCCTGTTATATCATTTTTTCTGCTGCTGTCTTTGCTGCTTACACCATCGTTTATGTTACTGTTCGTAGGATTTCCGGATAAGTATACATAATTCACACTACAGTCATTCTCCTCGTTATAGATACTGCCTGCCTGAATCATTCCATTTTCCACATTTTCAAATAAGTACCGATAATATAATGCTTTCATTTTCACATACCCCCCGCTTTATTTTCTGGTATTTTTACAATTGTATAAGGTTTTAAATTGAGTTGACTTTTTTTACCAAGAGTATAATATATTATTCAGCAAATCATTTTACATTATAAGTAATCTGATATTAAAGAAAGGATTCTTTTCATGAAAAAAATCGTTTTAACAGGCGGTGGTACCGCCGGTCATGTAACTCCAAACATTGCTCTTTTTCCTGCTTTAAAAGAGGCTGGTTATGAAATCTCCTATATCGGTTCCTATGCCGGCATGGAAAAACAGTTAATTGAAGAACAGAACATTCCTTATTATGGAATTTCCTCAGGAAAACTCCGTCGTTATAAGGATCTCCGTAATCTCACAGATCCATTCCGTGTGATCAAAGGCTACGCACAGTCTGTATCTCTTTTAAGAAAAATCAAACCGGACGTTGTCTTTTCGAAAGGTGGATTCGTTTCCGTTCCTGTCGTTCTCGCAGCGAAACGCCTCCGTATTCCTGCTATTATTCATGAATCCGATATGACACCTGGTCTTGCTAATAAAATTGCAATTCCAGCCGCCTGCAAGGTCTGCTGTAATTTCCCGGAAACTGTAGACTATCTTCCAAAGGATAAGGCAGTTCTTACCGGTTCTCCAATCCGCCAGGAACTTTTAAGCGGCGACAAAGAACAGGCTGCCAGACTTTGTGGTTTTACCATGGATAAACCGGTTATCTTAGTAGTCGGTGGAAGCAGCGGTTCCAAATTTATTAATGATGCGGTACGTGGTCTCTTAGATGACCTGCTTGCCAACTATCAGATTATCCATCTCTGTGGGAAAGGAAATATAGATAAATTATATAACAACCGTTCCGGCTATGTCCAGTTTGAATATGCAGGGAAAGAACTTCGGGATATGTTTGCTTTAAGTTCTCTTGTCATTTCCCGTGCCGGTGCAAATGCAATCTGTGAATTGCTTGCTCTTCACAAGCCAAATATTCTGATTCCACTGTCTGCTGCTGCAAGCCGTGGTGACCAGATTTTAAATGCCCGCTCTTTTGAAAAACAAGGGTATAGCTATGTGATTGAAGAAGAGAATCTGACCAAAGAAACCTTAGATGCTGCCATTAAGAAAGTCATGACAGAAAAGGAGACTTATATTTCTAATATGAAATCCAGCCAGCAGTTAGATTCTATTCATACCATTCTTAAGCTCATTGAAGAAGCCAGTGAGAAAAAGAAGAAGAAAGCATAAGTGCAAAAGGTGTAAAGTCCTGATTCTATATAAGACTTTACACCTTTATTTTTATTTTTTCTTTTTATTTTACTTTTATCATATCCAGAATTTCTTTCATTTCATCATCAGAAAGCTCTAATGGAGTATATTTTAAAATATCATCATTCTTGTCTTCCTTGTATCTTGGAATCAGATGCATATGAAAATGAAATACTGTCTGTCCTGCAGTCTCTTCATTGTTCTGAAGTAAATTAAATCCATCACAGTTTAATTTTTCTTTCATATGAACTGCCATTTTCTTAGCAAGCTTCATTGCTTTTGCTGCTACTTCCTCATCCATTTCATAAAGATTTGCAAAGTGATCTTTGGGAATAATTAAGGAATGTCCCTTTGTTGCAGGATTGGCATCCATAATGACACGGAATGTATCATCCTCATATACGGTATTTGTCGGAATATCGCCTGCTGCCAGTTTACAAAAAATACAATTATCGTCTTTCATGGTTACTCCTTCTTTCTATTCAAAAATAAAAATCTGATCTAAGGTACGCAGTGTCTTAAAGTTTCCTTTTGCCGTCATCTCACCGGTCATAAATGCTCTCTGGAATGTCATTCTGCCAGCTAAAATATTATTCATGACTTCTCCGGTAAGTTTCGCATATACATCTACATTTTCCTGTTGTCCATAATAGCAGTTTAACTCCTCTCCTGCTACTTCGACTACCAATGGTTTCTTTTTCTCTTCAATCATAAAGAGATAGTTCGCCGTGAAATCCCCCTGTGGCACAAAATGGCTTTCTAATTCTGTAATATATTCTGTCTGCGTGTCATTCTGCTGTACACTTAACTTATCCTTAAACATAGACGCTAATTCTTCAATATCTTCTTTCTGTTTCTTTACGTAAGAATCATCTGCCACGTACTGTGATAACTGCTCACTCTCCTGTGGTGTTAAATCCATCTGCTGTGTCCGCAGGATGGTTCTGGTTACCGCCTGATTAGAAGTCGGCAGACTCTTCTGTTTCTGAGAAATTGTACGATAAAGATTTTCTGCTTTTTTCTCAATAATCAGGGAATAGTCATGATTCATTTCAAAGCTTACCAGATCATCTACATAGCCACACATTCCACTGCACGGCAGACCGCCTAAAATTTCCCATGCATTGGACAATGTCAGTTCCCCTTCACGTTCTCCATACGTGGTTGACATAACGATTGGCTGCATATAGGTTGTCTTAATCTTTTCCTTGTCTCCGTAAAGCCAGCAGGAGTCCAAAAACTGCTGCATATAACCACCGATTCCAAGCCACTCTACTGTCGTTGCCAGAATGATTCCATCTGCATCCTTTAAGGTCTGCGGCAACGTAGAGATGCTATTCTTGTGCTCGTATATATTATATCGTTCCACACTGACACGAAGCTCTTTTAAAACTTCTTCCATTTTCCCGATTACATATAAAGTAGGATCATCCAGAAGTCCTCTACCACCGTAATATATATTTACTTTCATTTCTGCCTCCGTATCTTAAGTTTTTCATCTTACTTCATTCAATCATATATCAACAGTATATAAATTTTCCGGAATAAAATCAATCCTTTCTGCGATATAGAAGCAGTGACAGGAAAAATCCGCTAATCAGTCCGCCTACATGACACCAGTTGTCCACTCCGGTACTGGTAAATCCATAATATAGGCTCAATGCAATCATAATTACAATTCCTCTGATATTCAGTTCTTCTACCCTTCCTCTGTTGGCAATTATTACCCAGAGTAAAGCTCCAAATACACCAAAAATGGCACCTGAGGCACCTGCTGACACCGTCAGGGTTCCTTTGCCCTGTGTTACCAGAAGTGAAAGCAGATTACCGCACAATCCTGCGCCAAAATAAATGATAAGATAGCGCCACTTTCCTATCAGACGTTCCAGTCTGTCTCCAGTCCAGAATAATACAATCATATTATTTGCAAGATGTGCCAGTCCAAAATGTAAAAACATGGCCGTAAACAGTCTCCACCATTCTCCCTGTCCAAATACATCCGGCAGAAATACTGCTCCATGTTGTTCCATAAAAGCTGCAGATTCTGTATCGCCAAGTACGCTCAATGACAGAAATACTATGATATTTATCAAAACAATGCCGGCGTTACACCAGGACGGATACTGTTTTATCCTCTGCCACAAAGTAAGATCTCGCTTCTTTTCTGTTCTACGGTAATTATCCGTCTGTGCATACCCCTGTGAAACATAACCTCTTTGCCTTCCACCACCGGATATCTGTTCCTGTAATGCATCTCTTAATCCATAGAAATCTCCCGGCTGGTTTTCAAAAATCATAAGCTGCCCTGTCTGCTCATTAATAAGCCAGACATTCCGACAGCTGCCACCGAGCATACGTGCCTGTCCTATATCATCTGCAACCAGTAACGTCAGTAACTCCACCTGATAGATTGCCATATTCTGTTCACAGCCCGGAATCCTTCCTTCCGGATGAAGAAACAGCTCCTGCAGTTTTTTCTGAATTGCCTGCAATTTTTCTGTTTCCAGTACAAATCCCGGATGCATAAAGATTCCAGCAACCACCTGTGCCCTTCCTTCTGTAAATCTATAGTATACCCCAACCTCTTCCGGCGACACTTTGATAAAGGAATATCCCCGCTCTTTTAAACATGCATCTATTTTCTGAATCAATATAACTTATCCTTCTTCCAGTCTTTTATGAATCTGACAATAACACTTTCAAAAGACACTGTCAACGAAGGAAATATAACCTTTTTCTTAAAGAAATGTAAACCGCTCACGTCCCAGCTGAATCACATCATTCATGCATAACTGCTCCTTCTCCCGATATGCCAGCATTTTCCCATTGAGCCATGTTCCGTTCATGGAATTTAAATCTTCCACATAATAATCCTCTTTCTCTCTGGTAATGCGGGCATGCATGCGGCTGACTCCCTGTATACATACATTTCCATCTGCCTGCTCACTGCTTCCTATGATAAAAGGGAAATACTCCATCCGGATATTCGAAATATCCTCTTTTCCATCATAACGCAGAACTCCTTCCGGAGCCCGCTCCGTTCCAAGATAAACGGTCGGATTTTCCTCCTGCATTTCTTTGTAATCCATAGGTGTACACACGATTGGTTCTTCCTCCTTCTCATGATTTATCTTCCCTGTTAAGAATGCCGGAATCCGGCTGATTGCAGCAATGCATTCCTGCAGTTTTTCTTCCATTGCCATATTCCAGCCACGGCTTTGAGTATCCTTCTTATAATATTCATCATCCTTTTCAATTGTATCTATCTCATATTTTTTCCAATACCCCTTCCTTTTCTTTGTAATTGGCTTTTCCTCCACAGCTGCATCTTTCTTTTCCTGCTCCCATGGCATAATGCCCTTCTGCAATGCCTCTACCTTTTTAGATGAAACAGATTTCTGCCGGACCGGTACATAATCCTCTACATCCTGCTGGCGGTACTGATATAATATCCTTAGGATTTCACCCAAAGAAAATCCTTCTTCTGTTGATTTCTGATATGCCTCATAAGATGCAAGAACCATCTGTTCATCTTCATGATTAATCTTTGCCAGAAGATATTCCATCAGCTTTCGGAATCCTTCTGTAACAGGTTCCTGTCTGCCGGGGCAATAGGTGAAATAGAACTTCTTGGTTCCATTCTCAAGATAAATACTCTCCGGGTCTAATAGAATTCCCTCTTCCTCCAAAAGATATGGCCGGATTTCCTGACAGATTCCCAATAAAGTTTCTAACATTTTTGCAAACATATCTATGGCAAAATCACTGCTCTCCAAAACATGATCCAAAGAACGTTTTCCGGTAATTTCATATCGAAACTGTGTCTCCCCTTCTGAAACTACCGGTTCAAACTGCAATAAATTATGAATATGATTCTGTCGGCACATATGAATCTGATATCCGGAATACGCAGAATCTGATGTAATAAACATATAACTCTGATTCAGATTTCTCTTATAACATATCTCCAATATAAATTTCCTCCATACATTCTATTTTGTTCTTGCTGCTTTCTTCCGCTGCCACCTTTACCCTGTCATGCAGTTCGTAGCTGACTACAATCAGGGTACAGAATATTGCCAATATCATTGGCACTATAACTGCTGCCTCTATGGTATAAGAAGCCGGCAGATAACATTTCTTTTTCCATTGTCTTATAAAATCAACAGAATGAGATATGCCGCCAGCAGAAACGGAATAAAAGGAATGGTGTCTTTTCGTCTTTTTCTGTGCATGAACAGCAATACCAGTGCATACAAAGAGGACAGGAAAAGTCCTGTCAGAAGTAGACGCATGGTATTGATTCCTCCAATGTAAATTCCCGCTACACAAAGTACCAGTCCATCGCCAATTCCAATAATTCCACCAGACACCAATGACAGAATAATAACTGCTGCCCCGACGGCAATCCCTCCTAACATGCTGTATAATGACTGGTTTCTCTGCCAGAGATGCAGCAAAATCCCACCAATGCCAAAACACAATACTCTTATGCTTTGTATTTCTTTTTTTCGGATATCTTCGATGGAACATATCCCCAACATTCCAAGTACAGAACATATTGTCATCATCCCCTTATCTCCTTGTTATTCGTTATTTTCTATCTGCTACTTACTGCTTATAACCTGCTATCTGCCGTTTCTTTCTTCTCATATTTTTCTGATACATTTATTTCCTCAGGAAGCTTTTCTCTTTTCACATTTTCCACAGGGCGAATGATTTCCCGCTTCTTCCAGCAAAATACGGTATACGGTACGCTTTAACCCACTGCAGGAAAGACTATTGTGCACTGCCTCTCCATATTCTGTTACAAATACTGTTTTGGTATCTTTCTTTCCTATGCGGCATTTTTCGCAATCTTTATATTTCGCTCCGGAATCATTCCGTAATCCGGATACCGTCTCTTCCGGCACCGCCAGAATGCTCAAATCCAAATAGGTACAGTCCGAAAACCAGTGATAGGATTTCCCTGTCTCTGTAATATAGACATAAGTTCCATCTTCATTTCCACTGCCTGTATAACCAATCCATTTATGCACTTTTGCCCGCTGATCCATGTCATAAGAAAATAGTCCCAATAACTGCAATGGATTTTCAATCCGATAAGATACACATAAATCAATATCATTTCCCATTAATTCAGAACGCCAAAAAGAGAACCCCTTTTCTTCCCCTTCCACATAAATTACCGGTGCTTTCAGTTCTTCTAATTTTCTTTGAAACAGGATTTTTGCTTCTGCAATTGGCACAACAGATTCCAGCCCGCTTTCATGTGTCATATGTGCATGAATGGCACTTTTTCTGGCGGCATATTGCAAGGCATATTCCACATCCTGCTGTAATTCCAATACCCGGAAAAGAAAGATTACCGATAGTATACAGATTACAAACAGTGGCAATGCGATAGCTGCTTCTATTGTCATAGACGCCGTTGTGGAGGCACATAAAGGTGTCTCTTTTCTGTTTGTAGAATTGCTATACAATAGATTTGTATTATCTGGGTTAGAGAGAGTTTTTTTATATTGATTTTTTATTTGAATTCTGAGAAGAGACACCTTTATGCACCCCCTTTCTTCTTTTGTTAATAAACATAGGAAAATGAATTTTTTTCCTGAAAATGATAATCTCCTTTGAAGCTTTCGCCACTTCCAAACCACCCGAAGAACAATGGTTTTGACAGATAACTGCACTGTATTTCCATACTACCAATCATGCAGTCCATCCGAAAATTCTCCCGGTCCGGCAGCAGCCTGACATTCTGCTCCATCAGATTCATTGCCCGATAGGTAAGCTTCTCCTGTCCGGTAAGATATAATAAAATTCTTAAATAATCCCCATAACTTAAACCACTTTCACTGGTCTTACTTTCCTCTTCTTTTGCAAAGGATTCCGACAATGCTCCAACGTCTAATGTCCACTCGGCCTTTCCTTTTAAAAAAGGAACCTTGCCACCCTTTAAAAGCGTTTTTACATCTTTTATGCTTTCTGAAAATGCCCATGCCACAAGAATTCCTTCTTCTACCACCTTGACTACCGCCGGATTAGCTGTCCAGCCCGCAGTTACAAGCGCTATGGTATTCGCCAATGCCGTTTTCTCGGCATCCCCTTTCAAATAAATATAGTTTGCCACCTCACGAATCGCCAGCATGCGTTCTGCAACGCCAGCAAGGTTTGCCACATCAGAATCTTTCCCTGCAATGAGATATTCCATCTCATATTGCAACACTTCCGACTCACTCTGATTTCGGTAATCACTAAACTGCTTCAGTAAATATTCCCGGAAGAAAAGTCCCGTTGTCATATCCTCCTGCTGTGCCTGCCCATTTCCTGTAAAACAGGTTCTCTTTGCAATATCATCGGATAAATCAATGGTCTGTGTCGATACCGCTGATACATCTTCTACCACCAGTGACAGGATACTTTTATTCTTAAGTTCTTTTACATAATCCAGTGGATTCTCATTCTTCTGATTTGCGGCATTCCGTTTTGTGTTTCTTTCCAGCCCACTCTGTGTATCGGTCTCCTGAATAGCAGCTTCGAACTTCTTCTCGATGTCTTTATTGTCTTCCGTCAGTTCCTTTGCTTCTGTTGCCTTTTCATATAATTTTTCAATGGCCGCAATTCCCATGGTACGCTTTACATAATCTGCTGCCTGCCTTCGAAATTCAGTTCCCGCATCATCGGTTGCCATCGTATAATTCGTAATATAGCAGTTCTCTAACTGCATCTCATAAAGATTGGTATATGACATTTTTAAGAATCCCGGCTTCGCCTTAAGGTTCTCTTCTCCAAGTTCCTGCAATGACTGTTCCAGACTACTAAGTTCCGGCTCTCCTTTCCTGCCTGCCTCCAGGAAATAGAGATGATACTGCTCAAAAAGCGCGGTATCATACTCTGCCATTTTGGATTCCAGCAAAAGTTCCGTTTCCATTTTGCTCTGCGCCTCTAATCCATAGAGGCGTGCAGATTCCAGCAGAGTAAATACCAGACTTAAAATCATCGTCAATGCAAGGCTTAAGAACAATGTAATACTCCCTTTTTCCCTTGTTCTTTCCATTTTCTACAAAGAACCGGTCCGCTGGGTAATTGTCGAAAAGATACTGTTTAAAAGAACCGTCAGTTTTGATTTAAAAATAACAATCAGTCCAATCAGAACCACCAGAATCAGAACCACTTCCACAACACCTACCCCATCTTCCTCTTTTAAAAACCGGGTCAGACTTCCTTTTATTCTTTTTACAACGTTCATTGGATTTGTCCGTTTTACATTTACTACACCTTTCATGTTCCTTCCTCCTTTATTTACCTATTGTTTTAGTTACATATTGTTTTAGTTACCTGTTATCTGCTTACAGCCGAAACCTGCCACTGACAGCTTCTTACGGCTGCCTGGTAACTTATATGTGCATGGTCATACATGCAGGCACAACAAGAATGACCATAATCACCACCATCATCATTAGCATAGGAAACAATAATTTTGTTCCTGCTTCCTCTCCCAGTCGCTGCGCCATAGTCTTTCGCTGGGAAAATGCATCCTCTGATTCTTTTGCAAGAATTCTGCCGATTCCTACAGTTCCCTTCTTGAGATTCTGTGTCAGAATAGATGCAAACCTGCGATAGGATGCCAGTCCGCATCGTTCTCCAAACCGCTCATATGCCAGGCTTTCCCCCATTCCATCCTCTAATTCTCTTCTGGTAAGCAGCATTTCCTCGTAACCGGCACGTTTTGGCAGTCTTTGTTCCTTCCGTTTACTCTCATATGTATCTGTCAGCTTCTTCCACGCCTGACGCAATGACATACCGGCTTCTAATAATAATCCCAATCGACTAACCATTTCCGGATAATCTTTTACCAATTCCTCTTCCCAACGTTTTTTTGCATCCTGCTGTTCCTTTTTCCCACTCCATAGAATCACTACTGCTGCAAATATCCCCAGGAAGAGAAAAATAACCAACGGCTTCTCGGTTTCTTCTTCCCAGCGAAGTGCTACACCATCCATATTCTGTGGCAGCTCCACTTCTTTTTCTTCTGCATTTTGATTGTAAAGATATTGTTCTATCTTTTTCCCCAGATTGGTTTCATTCTGATTTTCTGAAGGATAAAGACAGATAGGAAAGGAATACTCTGCCTGATTTTTTCCATTCGATAAAATTGCGGTAGCATTCACCACCTGTCCCGGCAAAAGATTTTCTTCCTCTATATTTCCCTGTAAATCAATCCAGATATCCGGTTCCAGCTTCCATTCCACAGAAATGAGACCATTTTTAACACGTTCGCATAAAACCACCTGTCCACTGACATGGTCTGCCTGCTGCCCGTTTCGAAATACTTCTTCTGCTTCTTTTTCTGCCTCCGGCAATAACTCTTTCCATTCCTCTGCTGTTAAAGTGCGTTCCTGCAGATTTAATACAATCTGCCCTTTTTCCCCACTATCTTCTTCTATATAATTTAAGGATTCCTGATAGTCTCCTTCCCCCGGTTCATTTCTTATTAAACGGTTCTCCTTAAAATGAGAGTCCTGCTTTTGCATCCACTCCGCTGCAATTCCCAGTAAAACTGCTGCCAAAAGTACCAGAATTGCCAGCTTTTTCTTTTGCTTTAACATATACTTTCTCCAATACGTCTTACGATTTTCTCTGACCAAAGATATGCCAGTCCATAGAGAATAAGACACCCTGTCATAATCAGCACCCCCGCCACATTCCCATACAATGCTTCCAAAAAGCTTCCCGATGTCACATTGACAAATGCCAGTATAAATAAGGGAATTACATTCATTACCTTCTGTTCCATCTTCCTTGCTGTCAATGCTGTCTCTATGGTTTCCTGCAATTCCATCCGGTCTGCCATCTGCCGAACTGTATTTCCCATAATTGCAGTAAAATCCCCGCCGCTCCGCTTGGCATAAGAAAAAATTCCCGCAAACTGCTCTACATCCTCTATCCGGCTCCGCTCTGCAAAATCCTCTAACAGCTGCTCCAATGGCACATTACAGTCCATTTGGTGTATCATCTGGCGCATTTCCACCGCCATATCACTTTCCATGCCATACTGCTGTATCACATCTTTTTTTGCTTCCCGCCACGCATTTTCAATGGAATATCCTGCCCGCATTGCTCCTGCTGCCGATAGCAGTGCATCCTTAAACTGAAGCTTTAAATCATTCTGGCGCTGTATCTTAGCAGAATTCCTTTTGTTTCGAAGAAATACTGGACATAAACCAAATCCTGCAAGAATTGCCAGAGTGGACTGATAAAACAGCCAGCCTATCAGAATATCCAGCAGCAGAAATTCTCCAACATATAATAAAAACTGTCTTTTCTTAAAATGATATTGACGATAATCCGGCAGCCTGTAATTTTTCCTGATAGAGAAGTTCTCCTTTCTTCTCCCAGATTCCGCCGATGCTTCCCTGTTCTTTTTTCTCCCGGAACCGGAAGAGCTCGTGTAAACATACCTTGCCATTTTCTACCCCCTTCACTTCCACAACCTGCAGCAATTTTCTGCTGCCATCCCGAATTCTGCCAAGTTGTATGATAATATCAATGGCCGATGCTATCTGACTCTGGATTGCTGCCAGCGGCATATCCATTCCCATCAGCACCATCGTCTCAAGGCGGCTTACCATATCCATTGCCGAATTGGCATGTCCGGTACTCAGGCTGCCGGAGTGTCCGGTATTCATTGCCTGCAGGACATCCAGTGCTTCTGCCCCACGGCATTCCCCGACGATAATCCGGTTTGGGCGCATACGAAGTGCACTTTTTATCAAATCCCGGATGGTAATCTCCTCTGCTCCCGGAAGCTTGATATCCCGGCTCTCCAGACGCACCAGATTGGGTAGCCCAAGCAGCTGCAGCTCCGCTGAGTCCTCAATGGTAACCACACGTTCTTCCTTTGGAATAAATTCCGACAAAGCATTTAGAAATGTAGTCTTACCGCTTCCTGTTCCTCCTGATACAAAAATGTTATAGCCGGCACACACCAGATGCTTTAAAAAATCTGCCACTTCCCTTGAAATAGAACCCCATTCTATCAGTGTCTGCATCCGGACAGGCTCTTTGGGAAAACGGCGGATGGACAACGCTGTTCCATCTATGGCAATAGGTTTTAAGACAATATTTACCCGGGAGCCATCCGGCAGTCTGGTATCTACAATAGGATGTAATTCATTTACCATACGGTTACTGCCTCCTGCAATCTGCTGTATGACATCCTGAAGCTTTTCTTCTGATGTAAAGTGTTTATCCCACTGATAAAGCCTCCCTGCCTTTTCATAAAAGATTCCTTTGGTCCCATTTACCATAATTTCTGTAATGTCAGCATCCTCAATAAGCTCCTGCAAAATATCCAGCCTCCGCAGGGAATGAAAGATTTCCCGAATCATATTCTGCCGCATGGAAATACTCATAGGCATTCTATGGCTGTCTTCTTCCAAAGTCTTTTGCACCAGTTCTAAGATTTCTTCATCTTCCATGGTTCTTGAAATGTCCATCCGTTCCATTACCTGATGCTTCAAGCGTTCCTTTAAATTCTCCTTTGTCTCCATCTGAATGCCTTTCCCCCATACATCTTCTTACTCATTTACTTATGTACTTTCTTATCCATTTCCTTATCTACTTCTTTCCTAAGGCATTTCTTTTTCATTGTCTTCTTCTCTTTCTATTTCCTGTGCTATCCACTCTTTGAAATAGCCTGCTGCTGCAACCGGATTACCGGAATTTTCATATCTTTCACCTGTCTGCAATCGTTCCGGAATCTTTATAATCTGAATCTTTCCTTTTACTTCCTGTGACATAAGCTGTTGCTCTACCGTATCCATTCCATATTCCTGCTTTAAAAATGCATACACCCTGTCACACTCTTCGATAATTCTTCCCGTATCAGCAAGCTCCGGCTGTATCTCTAATATCACATAATCAAAGGACAATTCCTGCCAGATAATTTCTAAAAGCCTGTGATAATCCTGTGCTTTTACTTCACCCAATAAAACTGCCTGTTCTACCGGAACCATAATGCCAAGTTCACCCACAGTAGTAATTCCGCTCATCACACTGGCACCCCCATTGGTACTTCCAAGCCGGAGGGATAGCAGAACATCGGATAAATTATGGCTTTCTTCCATTTCCGGCAGCTTCATGCCGCAATATCCTCTGGTATTAATGTATAAAACCTTTCCCTTCTCTGCCAAAACCTGTGCCACAGCCAGTCCTGCCAATAAAGACAGCCCGTCATACCAGGGTGACAGCAGTCCTATGGTATGACCCTTCCTGCTTCCCCGCAGACAGATTTCCGTTGGATGCTCCGCCAGTAATGCATACATTTCCTGCAGGATGACATTGGCAGACTGATACTTATAAATATGTGGCAGTGCTGCCTCTCTTGCTCCCAGCCGCTCTTCTGCTAGACATACCATTTCTTCCTTTAAAGGAAGGCTTTCCGCTTCTTTTAATATTCCTGAATTAATCAGCCAGATATCTCTTTTTTCTCCATTTAAATCTGCCTCCACACTGTTCCAGTCTGTATATACTTCCGCCTTTGCCACATTTCCTGTCTCCAGCAGATATTCTGCCAGTTTATTTCCATAGGCACTGTCCGCATCGCAGATTGCAATTGATATCTGATTCATTACACCACCCCCAATGTCAGTAAATAGCCGCCCAGTACCGCCGGTGCCAGATGCATGCAGGAATCATCCATACCGGACTGCTCCCGATAAGGCACCCACTGTTTTCTCACCAGACTGCTCTGCATATAAGTTCTAAAATACAATATACGCTGTATTAATGTTCCCTGCCTTATCAGCCGGAACAATCCGTATACTGCTGCCAAACATAAGGAAAAAATAATTGTGTGAAGCACAATAGAATAATCTGTCATGCAGGAGAGTGCCATAAAAAGCTTAATGTCTCCGGCTCCCATTGCATGCATCAAGAATAATAAATAGAATAGAATCACGGGAATTAACATCATTACTGTTACCAGTATAATTCCCTTTTCTCCTTCTCCCCGGATATGTGCTGCATATCCTGTCATCACCCCCATGCCCGTCAGCCAGTTCGGTATTTTTGACTTCCATAAGTCAAAGCAAACTGCAAGTCCAAGCATAATTATCACTAGTATTGTTATAATTCCTTCCCCCTTCGCTGTAATCGCATTATACGATGTCCCCATGACCTTGTACATGTCGAATTGGGAAAGTTTTTTCTTTCGTCACATTTCACAAATATTACATCAGACGATATGCCATAATTCCATAAAGCAGGGTAAATCCTCCTGCTCCCAGCAGTCCCACCGTTGTAAGGCTCCATGGATTCAGTCCCACCATAACGTCTATGCCATTCTTCGAAAGCAGCTGGTTGCAAAAGACAATTGCCACCGCTCCTGCTGCCATCCGGACAACAAAATTTAAGACAAGGTCTGCCCTCTGTTTTAAGATTCCGATAAACAAAACCAGCAGACAAATGCCTATAATCACCATAATTCCTGTTTCTTTACTCATTACACTGCTTAAAATCCTTTTCAAGTATCCATTTCCTTACCATTAACATATTTTTCTGCAAAAAAAAATATTCCTTTTTTTGTATAGATTGGATTTTTCTGATTATACTTAGTAAAAAGAGGATTTATTTTCCATAAAGAAAGTGGGGATCGTATTGTTTGGAATTGTAAAAAACACACCTGCGCCGGATGCCGGCTACCGCTTACTTTTAGATGATTTAAACCGGACAAAGAATGACTTAGACTTCGCATATGCGAATTTTCAGAATGTTGTAGAACCGGATCTGATTGATGCCTATATTTATGAAGTAAATGCCATGCAGCTGAAATATAAATTTCTGCTACGCCGCTTAAAACAAAAAACAGAGGATTCTTACGCGAAGAATCCTCTGGAAGTATCTGACTCCTGAAAATTTTCATTTAATTGTTCTTTTCCATACGTCATACCCGCATATACCTGCTGGGTATTGTGCATTAAGGGTTCTGAGGTATCCTGCTTTGCGACCTCGCAGAAGGCCTGATACAAACCGCTCAGAACTCTTTTTGCATGGGCAATGCCGTCACCGCTCTGCTGATACATACTGCGCATCAGCTCTCTTCTGCAATAGGAATAAAGCGGATAGAGCTGTGGGGAAAGTTCATATTGAAAATTCAATGCCGCCTGAAGTTCTCCAATCACTGCATCAGCTTTCCGGACGGCTTCTTTGTATACATCAAAATCTTTTTCCTTCAGGTTTTTTTCTGCTTCATCAAGATAAGAAAAGCAGATATCATATAAGACCACTACCAGTTCACTGCGGTTACTCTGGGTAATCCTTCTGGTAAAGTCCTGCTTTGTTCTACTATCCATGACAGTCTCCTTTGATTACTGAAGTAACTGTAATACCTGCTGTGGAATGTCATTTGCCTGGGACAATACGGAAATTGCTGCCTGGGACAATACATTCTGCTGTGTATAATTGGTCATTTCCTCTGCCATATCTACATCTGAAATACGGGAAAGTGCAGATGTCATATCCTCGCTGGTCTCATCAAGACTTCCTACAGTAGAATCCAGACGGTTCTCACAGGCTCCAATGGCAGAACGTACGGAAGATACTCTTGCCAGTGCATTATCTAATGCAACGATTGCCCGGTCTGCTCCGGTTACAGTTGTTACATCTAAATCATCCAGATATAAGGTCTCGGTATCAATCTCCGGAATATCTACTTTAATGGTCTGGTTTTCATTGGCTCCTACCTGAAGATCCATGGTTCCAATGTCGGTCACTTCTAATTTAGCAGTACTTCCTGCGGCAAGTCCGCTCTTGGTAAGAAAAGACATTTCAAATCCATCACGGTCTGTAATAGTTACTTTATTGCCATCGACTGCGGCAGTTGCAGTGGTTGAAAATCCGCTTCCTGCAGCATGAATATCTACCTCAGCATTGGTTCCGTAAGATACTGCCGGTGTCATGGAATTAAATCCAAGCTGTGCTGCCAACGCAGCATCGCTGATTGTGATTTCTACTTTGCCTGTCTCGCCATATGCAGTGGATTCAAAGGAAAGCTTACCGCCATCTGCTTTTACGGTAGTCTCGCCTAACTCACCGGCTGTTCTGATTTTCTCAAAGACCTGCTCATAGGTATCGGTTGCTTCTATTTCTACGGATGAACTGTTAATTTTCATTTTACCGGACGCTCCGATTGTTGCTGTCATATCATTAAATGCAACGGTATCTGCATCCTTCTTTGCAGTCTCAGCTGCCTGATTGATGGTTACGGTATAATCTGCTGCGGTTACATTACTGGATACTGCCATTCTTGTAGCGTTAGTTCCATATACTCTTCGCTGGATGCTGCCATCCAGTAAGGATTTGGTATTGAACTCGGTATCCTTGCTGACACGGTTAATTTCTTTCTTTAATTCTTCTACTTCCTGCTGAATTGCTTTCTTATCATCCGGTGTATTGGAATCACTGGCTGCCTGTACCGAAAGCTCACGCATTCTCTGTATCAGGGAAGTCACTTCATTTAAGGCTCCATCGGTTGTCTGTAATACGGAAATACCATCAGACGCATTCTGGGATGCCTGGTCAAGTCCTTCAATCTGTAAATTTAATTTATTGGAAATTGCCATACCTGCCGGATTATCTTTGGAATGATTAATCTTTAATCCGGAGGACAGACGCTCCATTGCCTCGGTTACTTTATTTTCTGTACGCAATAACTGTTTATTTGTAATTACCGCTGACATGTTATGGTTTACTTTCATTTATCTTAATTCCTTTCTTCCATTCATGCCCGCATCCTTGCGGTCTATTGACGTTCCATGTCTTATGTATTGTATATCGGACTACCTTTCTAAGGACTTAACCGCTTTTAGGAAACTTTCTGCCATTCCATAAAGCGTCTTTGTCTGGATTTCCATATCCGAAGGATTTTTTTCTTCCGGCTTGTCTGGATTTTTAGAAAAAGCTTCTGTGTTGTGACGGATTCCGTCTTTCTTTATTTCTCCGGTCATATAGCTGATGCTGACTTCCTGTCCCGGCTCCTGTGCAAAAAGATTTTCCCACTCTTTCGCATGGCTTTCAAATAATGCCGTTGTCTCTTTGGATTCTGCTGCAATATAACCGGAAATCTTTTCCTTGCCGGCACGAAGCTGCGCTGCCACTCTTCCCAACCGGTCTGTCTCAAAAACAACATCCACCAGACCTTTCTTTTCTTCACCACGGACAATCTTAAGCGAAACGTTGCAGGTCTCGCCCTGTACCAGTACCGGAACTGCATATTCTTCTTTCTTTGCCGCCGCACTTCCCAATGCAATCTGGGTATGCATCATTTTCAGTTCCTGCAAATCAAGGCTTGTAAGATTATCCTCCGACATCATCATGGTCTTCATGACATTCTCTGCGGTATCCGCCAGCTTCCGCTGGGCCTCTGCCATTTCCTTCGGTGTCTTAACTGCCTCTGCAAAATCAGAAAATATTTTTTCTTTGATATTTTCCAGTTCCTCTGACAGATTTTCGCTCCGGTCTGCCATCTTAAACAGACGGTTAAATACCTGATTCCGGTTATTCATATAATCTGCCGCTGCAAGCACCCGGTTGACGGTTGCCGGCATATCAAGCTGTTCTAACCACTCATAGACTTCCTGTGGTGCTGCTGCTGCCCGGGACAGCTCCTGTACCTGTTCCTTCCGGTAAGCTGCCTCTGTTTCTTCTTTCTGCTCCACTTCTTTCATGGCATCTGCAAGTTCTTCCGGTGTCATGGAAAGCCATTTTTCATCTTCCATAAATGGTGCAATCTTCTCCGGTACCAGTCCATCTTTCACATCAGAAATCCTATTCTTCTGGTACGCTCCCTCAATCTGTTCCGTAATGGAAATGCCGGCTCCTTCTTTGGTCTGTACGCCTCCAAAATCATCATCTACCTGATAATCCATTGCACCGTGCTTTGCGGAACGAACCTGGGTCAGAAGTCCACGCAATGTAATATCTCCGCCCTGCTGCAGCAAGGCTCCGATTGCTGCGCCGTCTGTCTTTTCTACCTGACGGATTAGCCGGTATACACCGATATAAGCACTTCGTTCTTCTTCGCTGATTTCCTTATTCTGCTCTAATTTATAAAGGTATTTACTGAATTTTTCCTCTTCGGTAATGCCCTGTTCTTCCTGAATCTGCTCAGATACGGTATTTATCTCTTCAAAGCTCATATCCAGTGGATTCATGCCTTCTTTTATCATGGTACGAACAACTGCCGGTTTTAAATGGTCAAATGCCCGCTGCACTTCTTCATCCGCAGCTTTCATTTCCGCAATATTTTCCGGTGTCAGCTCCATCTGGTTATAAGCTAAGATTCTGACGGCACGCTGATTTCCATAGCTTGTTTCCAGGTCTAAATCCTTTAAAATATCATCCACATTGCGGAATGCCTTGGAAATGGAATCTCCCATGTCCTGACGTGGTGCTGTCATCATGGTCTCATATCGTTCCCCTGCCTTTTCAAAGGTATCCTTTAAGGCAGCTCCATCTTCATAAAGACTCTGCAATGTTGTTTCATCTACCGGATGGATTCCAAGGGCATATGCCGGCATCGCTTTTAAAGCTTCAGATGTGTCCATGACATTCCGGAACAATGCCACATCCGCTTCCTTTGGTGCAATGCCATCCCCGGAAAGGAGTCTGCTGTAATATTCATTTTCCTGTGTTTTCAGTTCTTCCACCAGCTGGGACAATTCCATGGTATCAATGGAAATTCCTTTTTTCAGTAAAGAAAGGTTCGCTTCACTGGTCATTTTCAGTCTGGTTTCCTCTAACTGTCTTCTTGCAGTCAGAAGGTCTAAGCCGCTTTTCGTATAAGCTGTTTTATCCGCTGCCACTGAAACTTTTGTGTCCTTGTTCTTTATCTCATCCGCAGCTTTTTTCAGATTCTCAATAGTAAGCGGTTCTCCGGAATTTACCACATAGGCAAGTTCCTCATCCGTTACATTGGTAATGACGTCCAATGCATCCTGTGCCTGATCCTTGAAATCATTTCCGGAAAGTACGACATCCTGCGGACGGATTCCATCGGAAATTGCCTCTGCCGATACCGTTATGATTTCTTCTTCGCCAAGCGGAAGCTGTAACTGCTGTAAAGTGGATAACTTTTCCAAATTCTCTGCAGTCAGTGGAATACCATTTTCAATGAGCCATCTGCCATCTGCCATATTCTGCTCATTGACATCCATGCCGCTTTCGGATATTACGGCTTCTATCTGCTGCTTTAACGCATCATAATCAAGGTCTGTCATCTGCTGGATTCCGGCATAGGTTGCACTTCCGGAAAATTCTGCTTTGTACAAATTGGCAGTGGTAACCGGCAGTTCATTATCCAGTATATATTTCATGCTTCCTTCATCCGGTGTATGAAGTTCTTCCATCATATTGGCAGTCTCTGTAATATCTTTTACATTATTCTCTGTCACCGGGATATTTACGGTATTCAGGGCTGATTCTATATGCTGTGCCATTGCAGTGCTTCCTGCCATCGCTTCAATTTGGGCATCACTGAGTCCGTCCCCGAAATAGCTGATGTCTTCTCCTGACTTTGCCAGACGCATCTTCATCTTATCGGTCTCGGTTACTACCGTTGGAATCTCCGTATCTGTCAGGGAAAATCCATCCTCTTCCATTGCTTTTACATCTTTTCCCGTAGTATGGTCTGATGCAAAAAGCATCTCATTTTTCATCTGGGTTGCGTCCAGATTGGATGCCTGCTCCCGAATCTCCTCTAAGGCATTTCCCTCTTTTTCCGGCTTGCCATAAGTCGGCTGCTCTAACAGACGATCTGCCTTTCTGTCTTTTTCTATTCTTACAATGGATGCGTCCTTCTTCGCAGCTGCCACATTGTCCTGTCTGGCGTTTCCTGTCACCACTACATTGGCATCCATTTTCTGATTCTGTTCTATCCGCATGAAATTCCTCCATTTTCACGGTCTTATCAAATGTCCTGCTATTTTATTATGTCGGCTGATTGAGTGAAAAACTTAAGTAGGCAGCGAAAAACCAGATAGCCATTTTCTTATGAAAGAAAGAACTATCTGGTTTTATGATTTTTTTATATCATTACTTTTATTTTACAGCTCTTCCGGCTTTGTCAAATCCGAAAGGCTCATCTCCTGAGATGGCTTCTCCGGTGCTTCGCCATTTCCCGGCGCGCCACCCATTCCCTGACGGCTGATGGTTGTATCATCCGTTACGGTTATGGTCTTTTCTTCTCCGCTCAGTGTAAGCGTTCCGTCATCGAAACTGTATGCTCCAACCTCTATCGTAGTGGAATCATCACTGACGCTACTGACCTCGCCATATAAGGTATCGCTTTCCTCTGCCTCCGTAGAAACCTCCGTGTGGGTTGCTGTATTGTTTCCGCATCCGCTTAAAGTTGAAAAACTAAGTACAAGTCCTAACATTATAATATGTGAAGTTTCTATGTTTTTTAATTACAAATTTCCAATCTTAAAATTCTACGATTACCGTCTCGTTCTGTACTGCATCCATTCCGGTATGAAACTTCATATCCGGGTACTCATCTCCGTTGGTAAATACCAGAATGCAGGTTTTCTCATATCCCTGGGCTTTGATTTTCTCCGGGTCAAATTCTAAGAGCTTGTCTCCCGCTTTTACTTTCTGTCCCTGTTTTACAAAGTAGCGGAAACCATCGCCCTGCATATTTACGGTATCGATTCCTTCATGAATCAGGACTTCTGCTCCGTTTGATAAGGTTAATCCAACCGCATGCCTGGAATCATCCATTAATAAAGATACTGTTGCGGCACACGGAGCGGTAACAATATTTCCTTCCGGCTCAATTGCCAGTCCATCACCTAACGCCTTTGAGGAAAATACCTCATCCTTTACTTCTTCAATCGGAATTACTTTTCCCGACAGATATGCTTTCAGAACCGGTGTCTGGTTCTCTTCTGCAGAATTTTCTTTATTTTTAAAAATGGAAAACATCTCTATTTCCCGCCTTTCTTTTCTTTTTTCACTTCTATGCTGCCAAGCCTGGTTGGTTTACATAACTATAGACAACATCCTTGTCTTTCTACTGCTCTTTGCTTTCTTTTATGAAATACGCCTTTTCCTTTGTCTCCTTTTCATTGCTTTCATAATCAAGCTGATACAAAAATGAAAACATGCAATCCAATATAAAATGGAATGCGCTATATACCGCAAACGTATCTATTTTCTCTTCATAAGAGCCCTGCTCCTGGATGTCCACCAGAATGACTTCCTGACACATTTTCGCCACGGAGCTGTCTGGAGTTGCCGTAATTCCTACGCTGTACCGTTTATTCTTTTTCAGAAGCTTTAAGCTTTCTACCACATCCCGGTTTTCACCAGACTGGGAAATTGCAAGATTGATGGTGTGCTCCGTTGCTGTCAGCGCATAGCCCGGCAGGAAACAGGAACTCATCGTCAAGTTTACTATTTTACCAAAACGCAGCATTTTCTGTTGAAATTCCAGTGCTACGGTAGCAGATGTACCCACACTGAAAACATTAATCATATCAGCTCTGCTCATCCGCTGTACAATGCGGTGCAGCTGGTTATAATCAAATCCAGACACTGTTTTTCTTATAGTCTCATTATTTAATTTTGCAAGTTTCCTTGCTATCTGTTCAAAAGAGTCATTTCCCGAAAAAGGATAGTTTGCATCTACTACGCCCTGATTTGCAAATGCTTCATATTCTGAATAAAACAGAATCTGAAATTTTTTATATCCATCCAGTCCCAGCTTTCTACAAAATCTTGTAATAGTAGATGGCGACGAAAAAGTCGCACGCGCCAAGGACTGAATGGACATATTTTTTACATCAAACCCATTTTTCATCAAATAAGCTGCAATACTTTTTTCAACATCTGTAAAGTCTGCCTGCTTCATCAGTTTTTCTATAATCATAGCACTTCCCTTTCTTCCGGCAGCTTTTGCCAAATAATTTTACATTTATTTTAGCAGAGAATCCACCGGAAAAAAAGGGAAGATATTGTAAATTACCAGAAATACACTTTGCAAGTTTCCCGCATCAATTATATTCTAGTCATATTCTTTTACTTTTCCGCTCTTAAGCAGGAATGCTGTAATTCCGAATCCTAAAACAATGGATACGATAATTCCTACGCAGTACATTGGGAAGTTGACACATCCAAACCATCCACTGAAAGCAAGCAGTCCTGAGAAGGAGAAGTTTGTTGCTGCAACACCGCCGATTCCAAGAACTAATCCTGCTGCTGCACCGGAAACAATCATTGTTCCAAGCAACCATTTGCTTCTTAAAATGATACCGTAAAGTCCAGGCTCTGTAATACCGCAAAGTGCATTGGTAAATGCTGCTGAACCTGCAGTTGTCTTGTCTCCTGCATTTTTTGCAAATACTGCCACTGCAAGGCAGATTCCAAGTGCTGCGTAGTTACCCATTCCACCTGCTGCCAGCGCCGGCTCAAAGCCCTGCTCTGCCATAATTCCAAGAAGAATCGGAGTAACTGCCCAGTGCATACCAAGAAGGATTACCAAGGAGAATAATCCACCAAATACAATGCCTACAAGAATCTTGCTTGCGCTTACTACACCGTATACGGCATTAATTCCATTTGCAACAAGTCCGCCCAGTGGTCCAAATACAAGAATGCTAAGTGGAACAAATACAATCAAACATAAGAATGGAACAAGGATAAACTGCACTACCTGTGGTAAAATCTTTTTCAGCCATTTTTCAAAATAGCTCATGCAGAATACTGCCAGTAAAATCGGAATAAAGGAACCGCTGAAATTATATGCGGTAAAGTTAATTCCCAATAAGGAAGCTTTCTCACCGGTTACCAGAAGGTCTGCTACGCCAGGATACATAATGGATGCACCCAGTGTTACGGCTACATATGGATTACATTTAAAATGCTTTCCTGCTGTAAATGCCAACAGAATCGGGAAGAAATAAATCAGCGAATAAAAAATAGAATAAAAGGTCTGGTAAGTAAGACCTGTGCTGTCTACTACGCCAAGGTTTGCCAGTAATCCAATTAATCCGGATGCGATACCACCGGTTGCCAGAATCGGAATATACGGTGCATATACATCGGACATCATTTTTGTAAATCTGTCTAAAAGTCCGACTTTCTTCTTCCCGTCATCCACAGCTTCTGCTGGATTTTCTACTTTTAATTTGGATTTCAGTGCCGGAACTTCTGCAAGCTGTGCATAAACATCACCTACATTTGGTCCGATTAATACCTGATAATATCCGGAGCCGATTAAGGTTCCCAGTACACCTTTTACTTTCTTTAAGGAAGCCTGATCAAATTTTGCTCCATCCTTTAATGTAAAACGGAGTCTTGTTGCACAGTGAATACAACTTTCAATATTATCTGTGCCACCCACGCCGGCGATAACCGCCTGAATTAATTCTGAGTAGTCTTTCATTCGTATTACCCCTTTCTTTTGTGTAATTCACATTTTTCTTATATATTTAATCCTGCTGCAAACCCTTCAAAATTTGCATTCATAATGTTCGATGGACTGATACAGTCCCCAATTGCTATGGTATCTTTACAAATTCCGTAAAATGCTTCTACAAGCTTTTTCTGTGCCGAAAGTCCGGTAGAAAGAATCAGGTTGTCATAGGAAATACTCTTCTCTTCTCCCTTTTCATCCTTATAAACAACAACATCCTCTTCGATTCTGCTGCAACCGCATTTTAACAGGCTGTGAAGATTCTCATACTGCAAAAACTTCTGACGTAATGCTTCCCGGTATAAAGAGTTGGCATTTGCTGCCAGTGTATCGGTCAGTTCCAGAATGGAAACATTCTTTCCCTGCTCGGCAAGCTCTAATCCTATCTCGCATCCAATACTTCCTCCACCGAGGATTACTATCTCCTGTCCTAGCTGTTCCGGATGCATAATCGCTTTTGTTGCAAGCTGTACCTTGGGATTATCAATTCCCGGAATCGGAAGAACCCGCTCCGTAGCACCAAGGGCAACTATCAATGAATCCGGCTGAAGCTCTTTTATAGACTCCGGTGTTGCTTCTGTGTTCAGACGAACCTCTATCTTTCTTTTTGCCATCTGCATCCGGTAATAGTTTAAAAGCCGCTTAACTTCTTCCTTGTGTGCTTCTTTTTCAATGAAGCGAAGCATGCCGCCCAGTTCACTTTCTTTTTCCAGCAATGTCACCTGATGTCCCCGGTCATATGCTGTCATGGCAGCTTTCATGCCTGCCGGTCCTCCACCAACGATTACCACATGTTTTTTCTCTTTTGCTTCCGGCAAATCAAGACCTGATGGAATAAATTCCTCATTGTGATATCTTGGATTTACCGAGCAGCCTACATTCCAGTGGTCTGTGGAAATGTGATAACAGTTGGAGCATCTGAGACACGGAACAATGTCTTCCGGATGCTCCTCCAGTGCTTTCTTCGGCCAGTTCGGGTCTGCCAGAAGTGTTCTTCCAAATGCCACCATATCCACGTAACCCTTTGCAATAATTTCATCTGCCATTTCCGGGGTCATAACGGCGCTGACCACAGAAACCGGAATCTTAAGCTCCTGTTTTGCAATTTTTGCCCATTTGAGATTCGGCATTTCTTCTTCCAGATTGGTTGTGATGCAATGCACATTTGCTTCAAACACTTTATCAATTCCAGATGAAATCTGAACAGTATCCACATACCGCTCTGCCTGCTTCAGGAAGTACATCACATCCTCAAAGCTTATGGAATCTTCAATCCATTCATAGGCACTGACACGCATATCAATCGGATAATCTTTTCCAACTGCTTTCCGGACGGTTTCTAATATCCGAAGTGGAAAACGGCTGCGGTTTTCGATGCTTCCACCGTAGGAATCTGTCCGGTGATTGTAATGTGGGGAAAGGAACTGTGCCGGAAGCCAGCCATGTCCGAAGTGAAGAAAAATGGAATCGAAACCAATTTTTCTTGCACTTGCTGCGGTCTCGGCATACCACTGCAACGTTTCTTCCATCAACGCTTCATCCATTTCCTTTACTTCCACTCCATCCGGGCGGATAAATCCAGACGGTCCTTTCGCATAATCCACCGTTCTTGCATCCTGTCCTGCGTGAAAGATTTCGATAGAAGCTTTCGCTCCGCCTTTGTGAATCTTCAACACTTTCTTTCTGGTTGCTTCTCTTTCATACTTGGCAAATGGATACGGTTCTTCCGGACTTGCAAAACTGGAACGTCCCGGTTCTACTATTGCATGTCCCGCAATTACAAGTGCTGCACCGCCCAATGCTTTTTCTTCAAAATCATCACCTGTCGGTGTTGCCACAATTCTATTTTTTAATATCATTCCATTAATAGAAATTGGCTGAAATAAATGATTATACACGTTCTTCTCCTTTCTGCTGTATTTTATTTACCTTCATCTTAAGGCACTTAAACCGCAGAAACAAGCCACTGAAAACAACTGGAAAATATTTTTCACAATCTCTATTTTTCATCATTTATTTATGAAATTTATTATCTTTTTATAATTTAGGGCTTCACTTTTTGCTTTTTTGTCTATTTTTATCTACAGAACCTGCCACCGGCACATTCTCGCGGAGCGTTTTTTACTTTATAGGAAAGTAATTTCCTGTAAAGCAAAAAAAGCACGTTAACCAACCTGGCTAACGTGCTGCTTTGTTTTCTTATTATTCTTTGCTTCCTACATTACCCGGAATACTGCGACGCCAAACGGTGGCAGCGGATAGGAAATGGAATATTCTCTTCCATCACATTCCGACTTCACCGCCTTATAGCTTGCCGGTCTGCTCTTATCTGCTTCTGTTCCGCCGAAACGCTCTTCATTGCTGTTCAGCAGAAGGTGATAGGTGCCTTTCTTCGGTACACCCACACGGTAATCATCTCTGGCTACCGGAGTCATGTTACAGACAAAGAGAAGTGAGTTCTTGCCATTCTTGCTCTTGCGGACAAAGCTGTAGATGCTTCTGTCTGCATCATCTGCATTAATCCACTCGAAACCGTTCCAGTCGCTATCCTGCTCATACATTGCCGGATATTTGCGGTAAATATGGAGCAGTTCACGGAAGTATTCATTCATCTGTCTGTGACGTGGTTCTTCCATAAGATACCAGTCTAATTCCCGTTCTTCACTCCATTCACGAAGCTGTCCGAAATCCTGTCCCATAAAGAGAAGCTTCTTACCCGGATGTCCCATCATAAAGGAGTATGCGCTCTTTAAATTGCGGAACTTGTCTTCCTCATCACCTGGCATCTTCTCCCACATGGATTTCTTCAGATGCACAACCTCATCATGAGACAGCACCAGTATGTATTTTTCAGAGCTGTTATAGCTCATGGCGAAAGTCATCTTGTGATGATTATTTTTACGGAAATACGGGTCTAAAGACATATAATCCAGGAAATCATGCATCCATCCCATATTCCATTTGTATGTGAAATTCAATCCACCCTTGTCTGCCGGTCCGGTTACCATCGGCCAGGCGGTAGATTCCTCTGCAATCATGACAGTACCGTGATTTCTTCCGGTGATTAAGGTATTGATATGGCGGAAGAATTCGATGGCTTCTAAGTTCTTGTTCTCACCATATTTATTGGCAATCCACTGTCCGTCTTTCTTGCCATAGTCAAGATATAACATGGATGCCACCGCATCTACACGGAGTCCGTCAATGTGATAATGTTCAATCCACATTAAGGCACTTCCGATTAAGAAGTTCTTTACTTCGGATTTGCCATAATCAAAAATCTTAGTACCCCACTCCGGATGTTCACCCATCCGTGGGTCAGAATATTCATATAACGGGCAGCCGTCAAAATCAGCCAGTCCGTGGGCATCCTTCGGGAAATGTGCCGGTACCCAGTCTAAGATAACGCCAATGCCATGCTTATGCAGGTAGTTTACCAGATAAACAAAATCCTCCGGCGTTCCATACCGTGAAGTTGGTGCATAGTAGCCGGTTACCTGATAGCCCCAGGAACCATCGTATGGATATTCGGAAATTCCCATTAATTCTACATGGGAATATCCCATGCCTTTAACATATTTTGTCAGTGCTTCTGCCATTTCACGGTAGGAATAGAATCCCTCATCTTCTCTTCCCGGATGGCGCATCCAGGAACCCAGATGTACCTCGTAAATTGCCATCGGCTCTGCATAGACATCTTCTGTCTGTTTCCGTTTGTCCATCCACTTATCATCTGTCCATTTGAAATGCTCAATATCAGCAATACGGGAAGCTGTTCCCGGGCGTACCTCTGCATAATTGGCATATGGATCTGCTTTATACAATTTCCGTCCATCTGGTGTGATAATCAGATATTTGTATAGGTCTCCTAATTTTGCCTTTGAAATAAATGTTTCATAAATTCCAATTCCTGACGGCTCTAACCGCCGCATCGGATTTGCTGTCTCATCCCAGTCATTAAAAGTTCCAATGACATAGACTTCTGCAGCATGTGGTGCCCAGACATCGAAAAGAATCCCCTTTTTCTTCCTTATCTCTGCCGGATGAGCTCCCAGTTTCTTGTAAATGTCATAGTGTGTTGCCTGGCCAAATAAATACATATCCAGTTCTGTGAAGTTCCCCATTTATACTACACCTCATTTCTTTCTTTCCTATTCTTCGAAATCCTTTTCATGAAGGATGACATAATCATCATCTTTGTATTTCTTTGAGAAAAATACTTTCTTAATGCTGAATTTCTCGGAATTGGCAATTGCTTCGTCCACGATTTCTTTCACCTCGGTCAGCGTGGTCGCTCTGTCTAAGCGTTGAATGTTACTAATTCTGTTGTATAGAGCAAGAACCGCCATCTCATCTATTTCATAGGTCAGTTCGTGGGCATACGATTTTGCAAAGGATACCAGCTCGTCACTGGTAAATATCGGAAGCGTAATCTTCTCGGTAAATCGTCTGGCAAAGGACTCATCTCTTCCCATTGCTTTGGTGATTCCCTCTCTGGTATCTTCTGCGATTACAAGGATTCCGGTGTCATCTGCTTCTAATGCCAGTGATAATTTCACGGCTGTTTCCCGGCTGATTCCTCCGATTTTTTCTATAATAAGACATCCACCGGCAACTTTCTTTAAAAGTTCCGGGATATTTTTCTGATTTAATGAAACGGCATCTATCTTTCCGACACGCTTGCCCGGCTTTCCGATTTCATTCTGGATTGCCTTCACCAGTGCGGTGGCAAGTACGGTCTTACCGCTTCCTCTTGCTCCCTGAATCAGGATGTTTCCACCTTTGATTCCCTTTTCTAAATGTTCAATGGATCCTTCCATTGCCTGACAAATCTGCGGCTCCATTCCGGATACCGGAACAAAATAAGTAAAGATAGCTTTCTGCTCCTTGGAAAGATGGGTAATCGGTTTTCTCTCTCCGATGTTATCCTCATCTGAATCCGGCTCTGCAATCTCCGGAAGTTTCTCCTCCGGCTTTGCATCCTCTGTCTCAGCTTCCGGTTCTAACTGTATCTTCGGTAAGACTTCTTCTGATTCTGTTGCTGCCACTTCTTCTGCTATATCATCCGGCAGTGCAATCTCTGGGAGTTCTTCTTCCGGCGAAAGTTCTGTCATTTCTTCTGTGCCAGCCGGTTCTTCTTCATCGGCAGCTGCAATACCTTCTCCTTCCGGAATTTCCATCGCATCTGCTGCACCTGCAGCCGCCTCTCCTCTCTGTCCCGGTACACCGGCAGCTAGGAATTCATCGATTTTCGCATTTGCCTGACTGATGGAATCAATCTGCTGCTGCAAAATATCATTCATATTGGCAACAAGTTGTCCGGCTTCTTCCTCCGGCAGCTTGCCTAAGTATTCTTTTTCTAATAATTCTTTGGAGGTAAGTCCTGCATCCAGCTGCGGAATTACATCTGCAAGACGCTCCATGATATCTCCGGCTTCTGCTAATGCCTTTGCCTTGGCAGATTCTAACTTCTGCTGCTCCGCTTCCTGTAATGCTTTCTCTGCGGCACGCTTGGTCTTCTCCCACTCCTCTAAAATATCCTGTATGCTCATCTGTCCGGTAATCTGTGCTTCTAATGCACTCTTCTCCGGGACTACCATACGCATCTGACCATCATAATCTTCGCCTAACATCTCCTGGAAATTAATTTTCAGGGAGCCATCGATTTCTTCATCGGTTGGGATATCCGCAAAACGCTCTTTCTGTGCCTCTTCATCCTGTGGGAGCTGCAAATACGGAATCTCTTCTACAATTTTCTTGATGCCCTGCATGGTATCTGCCACTTCTTCTTTCTCTGTGGCATTCATAATCTGCTGCATGCTGCGGGCTAATTCTTCCTGCAGATTTACCGTATTAAATTTCTCTGCATTGGTGGTTACCGGTTTAATCTGTACCGGCTCCTTGATAATCTCACCGGATTCCAGATAATCCTCCGGCCGCACTTCCACGATGCCGTCTTTCCGCTGTTTAAACTGGCGGTACTTGTCCTCCTGTGCCCGGTTTAATGGCTGATAAAGCATCTTTAATTCCAGTGCTTTCTCTACATATGGACCATCGCCAAACCAGAGAATCAGTTCATCACAGGCATTGATACATTCTTCGCTGCGTCCTGCCTGATGATATAAATATGCCAGTTCAAATGCCCATTTCTCGGTATATTCCTGTTCCTTTAACTCTTCGAGAATCTGAATTAAGACATCCAGACCTGCACCCTTTGCTTTATTCATCTCATAGCGGAGAATATATTTCAAATTATCATGGGGTGCAATCTCTACAAACTCATCATAATATTCCTGTGCTTCATCAAATTCCTTCGTTTTGATGGCAATCTCTGCCAGCTTATAGATAATCATTCGTCCGATAGGAGAACGGTCATATGCCATCAGGAGAATCTCTTTTGCTTCATCATAACGACCAATCTGTGCATAAATATCTCCGGCTTTCATCAGTGCGTTGACATTACGGACCTTTCGCCAGTTGATACTGTCAGCAATTTCAGCAGCTTCTGTATACTGCTTCTTCGCCATCAGATTTTTTATTTCATCTAGTTTTAATTTGTATTCATATTTATCCAAAATATGTCACCTCAATATCTATTTCAAGTAAACTTAAATTCATCTTTTTTCGTCAGGGTATACTGACCCCAATTATTGTTTTAAGTGTACCATAAGGGGTGCCTTCTGTCAAAAATAATCGAACCGGCACGACGGACTTTTTCATGTTTAAAAAAGAATGTACCTTGCACATTCTCGCGCCTGCGGCGGTCGCTTGCGACATCTACCTTATACGCCGCAGTGCGCATCCTTGCGGAGCGTTTTTTACTTTACAGGAAAGCAATTTCCTATAAAGTAAAAAATCCGAAGAATCATAACATTTTATCTGCTATCATTCTCCGGATTATTTATTTCTTTACCAGAATTTACTTTTTCTCTTTTTTCTTTAAAGATGGAATATGAAGTTCCTTTTTCTCAGAGGCTTCCTCTACCGGCTCCTTCAAAAGTACGATTTCATTGGTCTTTTCATCGACTTTTTCCAGGCAGATATATTCGTCCGTATCCTCCGGCAGCTTTCGTTTCCGCAGACAGTAATCCACGGTCTTATCGATAATATAATAGATGACTGCGAAGGTCGGAACACCAAGAATCATTCCGCCGATTCCAAAGAGTCCGCCGCCTACCATGATGGCAAATACCACCCAGAAGGAATTCAGTCCGGTGGAATCTCCTAAAATCTTCGGTCCGATAATATTTCCATCTACCTGCTGCAAAATAAATATAAATATCAGGAAATAGATTCCCTTAATCGGGTCTGCCAGTGCGATGATAATAACACTCGGTATTGCTCCGATAAAAGGGCCAAAGAACGGAATAATATTAGTCAGTCCCACAAATACGGAAACCAGCAGGGTATATGGCATCTTCATAATCAGAAGACAGATATAACACAATACACCGATAATGGCGGAATCCAATAATTTACCGGAAATAAATCCACCGAATATTTCATTGCTCTTCCGGAAGGTGTCAATAATTACATTGCCCCGCACCGGCTTGAAAATGGCATATACAATCTTTTTGGACTGACCGATAAATTTCTCCTTCGTCATCAGCACATAAACAGATACGATAAGTCCGATGATTGCATTCATCAGCACCTTAACCATATTGATTACACCACTGGTAATGGATGTAATGTAAGTCTGGATGTTTGGCAGGAAAGACTCCTTTACCCAGTTTTCAAGGTACGTTACCATATCCATCATGTTCGTTTCTAATGACTGTATGATTTCATTATCTGAATTTGTCAGTCCATTGAACCAGTCAATAAATGAATCCACCTGCTTTGGCAGGGAATTTACCATTCCAGAAATACTGCTGATTAACTGCGGAATCATCATGGCAAACAGCAGGATTACAATTAATACAAAGACAACTACCGCTCCACCGGTTGCAATACTCCTTGCAATCTTCCTGCACTTCTTCTCTTTCTGCACTCTTGGTTCTAAGAAATGCAGCAAATGCTTTTCAAAGAATTTCATAATTGGATTAATGAGGTATGCAATCACAAGTCCGAAGGTAATCGGCTGTAATACCCTCATTATAGTGTCCCAGCCCTTTGAGACACCATTGTACCGGTATATCATAAAGAAAAACATTGTGCAGCAGCAGAACAGTACAAATACCAGCACTGCAAGGCTGATGTACCAGCGCATCCCATGTTCTGTTTTCCCGCTCTTTTTCTTATCTTCTTCCATTCCGTTCTCCTTCTTTTTCCGGAATTTTATTTCCGGTTATAGTTAATGAGGCATCCTTTACGGATAATCTCTCTCTCCTCGTCAGTAAGGTCACCCAAGGTTAATGAGAACTCGGTTAACTGTCCGTCTTTTACGGCATACGCTTTTACTTCCGGAGCTTTCTCTTCTACTGCTTTGCGGATTTCCGGTACAAAGAGATAGTCTCCGTTGGCAAATGGCAGTTCTCCTTCTTTGATGATAAATGGAAGCATACCCCAGTTAATCAGGTTGGAACGATAACGCTTGGTTGCATATTCGTTGGCAATGTTTGCCCAGCCGCCTAATACTTTCTGGCAGGATGCTGCCTGCTCACGGGCAGAACCGTCGCCTGGTTTTACTGCAAAAATGGTACTTCCGATTCCGGTATTCTCTTCATTGATATCCGGGAACTGTGTACGGATTGCATCTACAGCTGCCTTTAATTCCGGCAGCACTGCGTATGGCTCTTCGCCTGCTTCTCTTGCCGCTTCTGCCTTCTGTACTTCTTTCGCACGTCCAACGTATGCAGGGTCTTTTCTGGAAAGTGTGAACTCTGCCAGTCCCAGCGGGTTAGAACGGTAAGAAGATGTCTCTCCGGAAGGAATCAGCTCATCGGTTGTAGTTACCGGATCATGAATCTCGGATACTACCTTTAAGATGAGGTTATCGGTTAATGCTACCATCTTTGGCCAGTCTTTGATGTTTGGTCCCATCTGGATTTCTACAGATGGATCTGCTACACCATGGCTGTCAAAGACGCGGTTCTCATATATGGTCTTATCAAAGAAATATTTTGGCTTACTGAAGTTCACATCCACATCAGTTGCTGCGGTTAAATATCCCTTGTTTGCTGCGGTTGCTGCAATAGAACGGGCATCCATCAATGCTACGGATGCAATCTGGCCGTTCTGTACCTTGGAGCCTTCACGGTTCGGGAAGTTTCTGGTAGAATGTCGGATGGAGAATGCATTGTTAGCAGGTGTATCTCCTGCGCCGAAACATGGTCCGCAGAATGCAGTCTTAACGATTGCTCCTGTCTCCATTAATTTTGCTACAGCTCCGTTTTTCACCAGTTCCATGTAAATTGGGGTACTTGCCGGATATACGCTTAAGGTAAATTCATCCGGTCCGATGCTGCTTCCCGCTAAGATGTCTGCTGCATCACAGATATTTTCAAATCCACCACCGGCACAGCCTGCGATGATTCCCTGGTCTACATATAGTTTTCCATTGCGGACTTTATCCTTAAGATTTAAGTCTACTGCTCCATTGAAGCTTACCTGTGCTTTCTTCTCGCAGTCATCCAGGATCTCCATAAGGTTTGCATTCAGTTCTTCAATGGTATAGGTATTGCTTGGGTGGAATGGCATTGCAATCATTGGACGAATGGTGCTTAAGTCAATTTCAATCATGCCATCATAGTAAGCAACCTGTCCCGGATTTAATTCTTTGTATTCTTCTACTCTTCCGTGAATGTCATAGAATTCTTTCACTTTCTCATCAGTTGCCCAGATAGAGGAAAGACAGGTAGTCTCTGTGGTCATTACGTCTACGCCGATACGGTAATCTACGCTTAAGTTTGCAACACCAGGTCCTACGAATTCCATTACTTTATTCTTTACATAGCCATTGGCAAATACTTCACCGATGATTGCCAGTGCGATATCCTGCGGCCCAACGCCTTTTACCGGTTCTCCGGTTAAATATACGGCTACAACGCCCGGCATATTGATATCATAAGTCTGCTCTAAAAGCTGTTTTACAAGCTCCGGTCCACCTTCGCCCATTGCCATGGTTCCCAGTGCTCCGTAACGGGTATGGGAATCAGAACCAAGAATCATTTTTCCGCCGCCTGCAAGCATTTCACGGGCAAACTGGTGAATAACTGCCTGGTGAGGTGGTACATAGATTCCGCCGTATTTCTTTGCACAGGTCAGTCCAAACATGTGGTCATCTTCGTTGATGGTTCCACCTACTGCACAAAGGCTGTTATGACAGTTGGTCAGTACATAAGGAATTGGAAACTTTTCCAGTCCGGATGCTCTGGCTGTCTGGATAATTCCAACATATGTAATGTCATGGGAAGTCAGCTTATCAAATTTGATTTTCAGCTTCTCCATGCTGCCAGATGTGTTGTGGTCCTTTAAAATACCGTATGCAATGGTATTTTTTGCTGCTTCTTCTTTGCTTACCGCAGTGCCTGTCATGGATGCAATAGCTGCGGATGCTTCGCTATTGTCTTCTACTACGGTACATCCGTTTACGAGATATGCCCCTGTCTCATGTAACTTCATGAATGTTTCCTCCTGTTTTCTGAACTGATTACTATTTTATACCTCTTCCTATATAGGAAGAAATCGGCGGGGAAAAAGCCACCGCCGATACTCTTTTTCTAATTCGTTATTATAAAGAAACGTCTGTTAAAAATCAACCCTTTTCAAGGATTCCCCACGGTTTGCAAGGTTCCTTATTATGCCAGCGGAAAGGTAATGGTAACAGAGAATAAATCACCGTCCAGAGTTACTTCAAAGGTTCCGCCCATAATCGTGGTAAGATTCTGGGCAATGGAAAGTCCCAGTCCGCTTCCTTCCGTGGTTCTGGATTCGTCTCCTCTTGCAAAACGCTCCGTCAGCTCTGCCGCACTTCCATGCAGTGGCTGCTCGGAAATATTTTTAATAGAGAAGATTACCTTCTGCTCCGATGTCTCCATGGTCACATAGACTCTGGTATGTGCCATGGCATATTTTGCCACATTGTTATAAAGGTTCTCTACCACACGCCAGATTCGTCTGCCGTCTGCCATAATGACAACGGATTCCTTCGGCAGCTTTGTAATCGTGGTCAAATCCTTGGCTTCGAATTTCTCATTAAATTCACCTGCAGTCTGGTAAATCAGTTCCACAAAATTAATTCTTGTCATCTGAAGTGTAATATTTCCGGAGCTGATTCGTGATGCCTCTACCAGATCTTCTGTAAGCTGCCTTAACCGCTGGGATTTTTCTTCCAGTACATTCAGATAATTCTGCATCCGCTCACTTTCCGGCTTCTCCATTTTCATAAGGTTTACATAATTCAAAATAGAAGTCAGCGGTGTCTTGATATCATGGGATACATTGGTGATTAAGTCTGCCTTCATACGCTCGTTTTTGGTATTCTCTTCCACCACAAGATGCAGGCTGTCTCCAATGCTGTTTACTGCCTCTGCCAGCTTTTTGCTGTCGCTGTGAAGATTCTCTAACGGAATCTTATAGGATAAATCTCCTTCCGTAATCTGTCTGATTCCCTTCATGATTTCCTGCTTCTGTACTACATCCCGGAGATAGATTACACCGATAACAATAATCTGAAGTGCCAGAAGAATTCCACCTAACAAATGTCTTCTTGTAAAGAACTGATACGCCAAAAACAAAAATAACAACGCATTAAATACAAAGGTAACAATGACACGCACCGATGCTTTCCATGTTCCAAGTACTCGCAAAGTGCTGACATATACCCAGTTGGTAAAGCTGTATTCCCAGAACACGCCGGCTTTCATACGCCTTATAACACTGGTATAGAAAATCTGGAACATGCCGTCATAGATAAAGGAAATCACTCCTACTACCACAAGCATTCCCGGAATATCCCACTCATAGGATGCCGCAGAAAAACTTAAAACCAATATCAGTGCAGAAAATACAATAAATATCAAAAAGAAAAATTCCGTCTTAATATGGTCAATCCAGTTTAAATGAATCTTATCATCCTTATTATTGCGTCCTGCTGCAAGGGTAAGATAAACCAGTGTTACAATCCAGCCTAAAAGGCTTACCACAATGGTAACAATAGAAATCATACCCCACGGATGCAGGGTCATAAATTCTGATTTTGCTTTTGTAAAGCCATCTTCATTTGGAAATGTGGTATCTACCGCTACCAGAAAGACTGCATTATTTCCAATGCCGGACATGGTTCCGTCGATGTATTTGTAATAATAATCTTCCATTCCCTTTACATTGCTGCGGAATTTCAAATCCTTATCATTACAGTAGAGATAACTTCCCTTTTCTTTTCCGTAATCTAAAAGGTTATGCGCTTTGTCTCCGAATACATAAGAGGTGATATCTTCTTCCGTATCCTCTAACATATTTGTGTAGATAACCTGCTCATTTTCAATAAAGACATAAGATAAATTCGTCTCGGAATCGTCAAATTCATTTAATGCTTTCCGATATGCGGTCTCTTCCTGTCCGATACGGTCCAAAGTCTTTGCCAGTGCCTGATACAGCTCCTGGCCTTCCTCTTCCGTAAGCCTGCCCTCCTGTATGCCCTGGGCAATGGAAATACCGCTCTGTGGCAGGTATTTTTCCTCGATTTTATCGGCATACTGCACATATCCTTCCTTCGACCATGCCACCAGATCACTTAAGGTATAATTTTCAAACTGTGCCTTGTCATTTTCCCCGTCATACTCTTCTGCGTTGGAGATACTGCTGTCATCATACATCCAGTATGCCGAGGCACCATTCCGCACCAGTGTCATGGTATAGCTTTCTTCTGCGTCGTTACGGATAATGCCGCTTCTTGCGTATTTGATAACATTGACCGGTTTCTCCGAATCGTATTCCCCGTTGGTCTCAAAATTTTTCCGGGTCATTAAGAAATTAGTCAGTTCCGTTACCTTCTGTTCATAGACATAGCTGTAGTAACTGGAATCCACATAGCTCTGATTCGTCAGATTATCCATGTCTATCATATGCTTTCCGTTTAATGCCGCTACCATAAAGACGGACATCAGCAGCAGGACAGAAAACAGTAACTGCAGGAGAATAATGGTATTTTTCCATACATTTCCATAGTGTCTGTTCTTCATATTTGCTTTCCTTCGTTAATTCTTCTCAACTTTATATCCAACGCCCCATACTACTTTTAAGTATCTTGGCTCTTTCGGATTAATTTCAATCTTTTCACGGATATGACGGATATGAACAGCAACGGTGTTATCTGCACCAATTGCATCTTCATTCCAGATATTTTCATAAATTTGTTCAATAGAAAATACTTTACCCTGATTCTTTACCAGAAGCAGAAGAATATTATATTCAATCGGAGTAAGCTTCACTAATTCACCATCCACAGTGACTTCTTTCAAATCATCATTAATCATAAGACCGCCAACCTGATATACAGTCTCATTGCTTTCGCTGACATTGCCAAGCTGGGTATAACGGCGAAGCTGTGATTTTACTCTTGCTACCAGTTCCAGCGGGTTAAAGGGCTTGGTCACATAATCATCAGCACCGATGTTAAGTCCTAAGATTTTATCAGAATCCTCGGATTTTGCTGATAAAATAATAATTGGAATGCTGCTTTCCTCCCGAATCTTTAAAGTTGCCCGGATACCATCCAGTTTCGGCATCATGACATCAATAATCAGAAGATGCACCTCATTTTTCTTAAGCATATCCAGTGCCTGTTCTCCATCATATGCTTTCAAGACATGATAGCCTTCCTGTTGCAGGTAAATCTCGATTGCTTCTACAATTTCTTTATCATCATCACATACCAGTATATTCATTTCGTCCTCCTGTCCTCATGCTCTATCTTTACTGATTTTTGAATACTTCATACTGCGAACACATAAACTACCTCATAATTATCTATAGCGTATCAGATTTTTCTTAATAGGAAAAGCGTACTTTTCTTAAAAAACATTTAAAATTGTGTTATACTATACTAAATCCGTATCTTTCATAGCATTTTGTTGTGAAAATATCTGTTTTATGATTGATTATTTTTGAAAGGACTGTTTATGAAGAAGCATTATACCTTTATTCCTTTAAAGGAAAAAGATTTATCCTCCTTCCGGAAAGCATTAATCAGCAGCCTGTGGTTCCGCCCCTGTGCCTGCCTGCTTGCCCTAATTGTCATTGGCATCATCGGTTACCGGAAGCTTGCGGTGCTCACCAGTGAGATGTATTTTCTTATTCTCTATGGAATTGCCGCCGGTTTCATTCTCTACCGCATGATACGAGAACTTGCCAATCTGCATCAGGTCAGCACCCTGCGTAAATCCAGCCTGCTTCCTTTTATTCATACTGCCAAAGAAGACGATACCTTCTATTCGGAGGAATTATCCGGCGGGTTTATTATCCAGACCGAGCCAATTAATCTGGTAGAGTTATCTACCAGCAAAGAAGTACTCGCTGAGCTTGCCGCCAACTGCGAAACTCAGAATCCACTCTTTGCTTATCTGGAATCCTGCATCAACAGCGGTGATGAAAAATTAATAAACAAAGGCGTCATCTATATTGAGATTATTAAAAAACAATTGGAAAAAGGAAATGTGGATATTCTTGCCACATATGACAAATTAAAAAATTGCAGGGAGGAACTTCTCTAAAGTCCTTCCTGCAATTTGGTTTACGTAGTTCTATTTCTTTTTGTTATCTTTTTCTTTTGCTTTCCACTTGAAGTACTCTGCATCCAGATCCACCGTAACTTCCGGAATCTCTTTCTTTCCTTCGGCCGCATCTTCCTCCGGTTCTTCATCCTCTAAAGGAATTCCTGCTTTCTTAAAGTATTCCGGATTAATCCGGATTTCCGGCTTGATTGCCTGATATGAGGATTTCTTTTCTTCCCTCGGCTCTTTCTTCTCCTTTTCACGTTCCTTTTCCAGTTCGTGGTTACGTTCTTCGATTAATTTCAGATACTTTTCGGTATCTACCATATCCTGAAGCTGGCTCTTAAGCTCTGACTGGTTCTCCCGGATAACCACCTTCTGGGTCTTCATATCATCCTGGGCTTTCTTCAGAATATCCTGAAGGGCATCTGTTGTATCCTGCATAATATGCTGTACCCGCTGAAGGGCATCATCGGTATACAACACAGCGGCTGCATAGACATCTTCAGCATTCCGGCTTGCTTTAAAAATCATGGCATCGCCTTTTTTGCGTGCCTCCCGTTCTGCCTTGTCCCTGCTCTGCTGCGTCACTTCATATTCATCCATCATCTCGTAAATACAGGCATTCAGATGATTGAGATATTCAAACATTTTCTTCTTCTCAACAATAATCTTCTCACCGGTATTGTCATAAAGTTCACTTCTGGATATTAATACATGTATATCCCGTAATACCCTCTCCAGTTTGTCCTGTGTACTCATGATATTCTCCCTTCACCTTGGCTATATATATCGTACAATGTCCGAGCCTGTCTCTGCAAGACCTAATTCCACCGGTTCTTCTCCCGCTGCTTCTAACAGTTCTACCACCCGGTCTGTATCTTCTTCTGCCACCAGTATCAGCATTCCGATTCCCATATTAAAAATATTTCTCATCTGCTCTTTGCTGATATTACCATCTTTATGCAGCATATCGTAAAGTGGTGGAATATCTTCTTCCCGCTGCTTTATCACTGCACCGGCAGCATTATGCATCAGAGTATGTACTGCCTTATCAATACCTCCATGAGCCACCTGTACGCAGGATTTGATTTCTATCTCACTCTGAAGCAATGCTTCCATGGCATCCCGGTACATACGGGTCGGTGCCAGAAGCAGATCTCCTAACGTAGAACCTAATGATTCATAATAGATTTCCATAGAAGTTTTCGTCAGATATAGTTTTCTCCTGGCTGCCACATAGCCGTTATTATGAAGTCCATTGGATGGAAGTCCAATAATAACATCTCCAGCTTTCACCGGTGCTATTCCTATTTTCTTCTTTTTCTCTACAACTCCGGCAATAAAGCCAACCAGATCATACTGGTCATAGGAGAAAATATCGGAAAGCTCCTTAATTTCACTTCCGGCATAAGTCACATTTCCCTGCCGGCAGCCATTTTCCATACCCGCTTCCATGTCCCGGATATATTCAAACTTGGGACGGGCACAGGAAATATTATCATAAAAGAGAAGTGGTTTTGCTCCCATTGCATACATGTCATTGATACAGACAGCTGCACAATCATAACCTACCGTATCAAACCTCGACATTTCCGAAGCCAGCAGCAGTTTTCCACTTACCGCATTAGTTCTCGATACCAGAACCGGCTCCTCATATTTTAAGAACTCTCCCAAAGGTATTTCATTTGTCAATTCTTTTAGGTCAAATTTATCTCGCACTTTCTAACTACTCCAAACTTTTTTCATCTGTTCTATAGCATACCACACTTCCACTCATGTGTTAACTTTTTTTCAATTTTCTTCTGCGGATGCGGCGTATGACTTTGACAATCAATACGATTATGAAAATCAGAACAAGGAGTACCACAAGAACAACCCCCACAATCATTGCTGCATATTTATTCGGATTTTTCAGTCTTGCGCCAAGGCTCTTATCATCATCTACCACCTTGCGGTCATGAAGTCCGTTATAATATTCCGGCATCTCTGCAATACCATTTTCTCCTTCTTCAAAGGATTCCATATAGCGGGCAATGGATACCCATGCCTTTAATTCCTGGTCACCATCATAAATAATGCAGTCTTCAAAATCTTCTACTTTACTTCCATCTGCATTCTTTGGCACAATGGAAAGCAGTCCATATGACATATCCGTTACTGCACTAAGCATCTGGCCGCTGTAAAGGTCAGCTACGACGCAGTATAATTTGTCATCTTCAATTTCTTCTCTCTTATCATCCTTCGTCAGATATACATCTGTTACCCGGTTTAGTATCAGACGGTTCGGATTATAGGTCATATTCAGTCCGGAGCAGTAAAGTCTTGCTGTTGTCATATAATCGGAAATGGAAGCATCAATCTCTGCTACCGTTTTTAATTCTTTTCCGGTCAGGTATACCTTAATCAGCGGGTAACCCGGCACGCCATCTGCCCCGATTCCAAGGGAAAAGGAGTTAAAGACATCTGTTACCGTAACATCCCCCGGCACATAGGTATCACGGACAGTTCCGCTTGGAACGACTGCCACATCAATTTCTTCGCCGTCATAATCCTTCGTATGGGTTGCCCCATAAATATAAGCATCCGCCATGAGATCCCCCAGATTGTGCTCCGTATGTTCCTCATACAAATCATCTACAGATGCAAATTCATATTCATTCTCACATAATACTTCCGATGCAGTATATCCAAACTGTTTTAAATATACTTCATCAATATTGGCTTCGAAAGTATCTATCTTCTCCTGGGCTGCTTCATCTGCCTCTATATCCGGCCGGATTGGAATAAGCTTATAATCTTCTACCTCCCAGCGTCCTTCCTTATTCTGTGCTAAATGCATGGTTCCAACATTGATTCCATACTCTCCGGCAGAAACAATTGCAGTATTTCCCTGTATAATCGGCTCTTCCAATGTGGTATGGGTATGTCCGCTGATGATAACATCCAGCTCCGGCACTGCCTTTGCAAGAAGTTCATCCTCGGATTTCTTTGGGTCTTCACTGGTTCCACTGTGGGAGAGGCAGACTATCATATCCACATCTTCTTTTTCCTTTATGGTTGCCACAGTCTCCTTCACCGCCTCGATTGGGTCTTTAAACTCAAGAGCACAGGTTGGTGCACAGGAAAGGGAATCCTTGCCGAATACTCCAAGTAATGCGATTTTTACACCGCCCTTCTCGATGACTTCATAATCCTTTACACCATAATGATCAAAGGCATCTTTTAAAAGCTGTCTCTCATCATTCATCTCTGACCAGTCAACATTACAGACCAGCAGGGACGGCACTACATCACCACTGGCTGCCGCTGTATCAAGCATCTGCGCTAAGCCTTTGCTTCGATAATCAAATTCATGGTTTCCAAAGGTCGTTGCATCATAGCCAAGATAGCCTAACATCCGAAGCTCAGATGCCTCTTCTTCATAAACTGTCTGGAACAGTGTTCCCATGGAAAAATCTCCACCGTCTACCACCAGCGTATCCGGATTTTCTTCCTTCTTCTCATCAATGACTGTTTTGATTCGTGCAAATCCGCCTGCTTCCACATTTTCTCCATCTACTACCGTACGGAAGCTGTTCAAATGGGAATGGGTATCATGGGTAAATACGATATCCACCGACTTCGGCTTTTCTTCTGCTGCGGATGCTGTTGTTACCTGCAGACTGCATACCCCCATGCATGCTGCCAGTAATAGTGCTTGTAGCTTTGCTCTTATTTTTTGTCCCCTCATATTGTTCTCCTTTTTTTCTATTTTAGATGCGAAAGAAATTTTTAGGGTATTGTAATTTTGTTTTCTGGTTTTATCCATTAGATTTTCTTTTAAGCAGAATACGCCTGCTTCTTTCAGACATTTTTGCTTTCTGCCGTTTTGTCTTTCCGGTTGCTTTGACCGGATACTTCCGACTGTCCGTCTGCTACGGATACCAACATTATGTCTGCAAGGGACTCTAAGAATTTCGATATACAATCTATATTTTGCGGCAACCGGCGCAAATTCACATCCATGTTCAGTTGCGCCTCGCTGGCACGTCCCTGCGCCAGCGTTGCCGGTTGCTGTCGAAATTCTAAGAGTCCCTAACAGACTGCATAAATGGTATCCGTATGCAGACGAACCGCCGGAAGTATACTGTCAAACATTGGAAAGACAGGACGCTATAAGAAAAATAAAAATGTCTGAATTAGAAGCAGCTGTGTTCTGCTTTTGGAAATCGTTGGATAAATCCGGAAAACGAAAACAATACATAAAATCTCTTCCGTATCGAAATTCGTTTAAATACGGACTAACTCGTAGTTCCGGGTTCCAAGTCCGATTTTTTCTGCATGCTCTACACAGGATTCCCAGTTGGTATCCGGATGCACCATATGAAAATGATCTTTCTCATGAACATGCTGCATCTGTTCTTCCAATACACTGCCGTGTACTACCGGCTGCTTATTGCAGGCATCTGCACATGCCATGTCCAGTGCTACCGGATCGAAGGATGCAAACATTCCTACATCCGGGATGATAGGAATATCATTTTCTGCATGGCAGTCGCAGTTCGGTGACACATCACATACCAGCGAAATATGGAAACACGGGCGGTTCTGGCAGACTGCCTTGGAATACTCTGCAATCCGGTAATTCAAAAGATTGGAAGCATCCCAGTTGGTTGGATTGACTGCGTCTTTTGGGCATACGCCGATACATCTGCCACAGCCCACACATTTACTTTCATCGATACCTGCCTTGCCATCTGTGATATGCGGTGCATCATGGGCACAGATTCTTACACAGGCTCCACAGCCTACACACAGGCTCTGGTCTACCGCCGGTTTTCCGGAACAATGCATTTCCATTTTTCCGGCACGGGAACCACAGCCCATTCCAATATTTTTTAAAGCACCGCCAAATCCGGCCCCCTCATGTCCTTTAAAATGTGTCAGGGAAATAAATACATCTGCATCCATCACGGCTCTTCCGATTTTGGCTTCCTTCACATATTCCCCGTCTACCGGAACCAGTGCTTCGTCCGTTCCTTTCAGTCCATCTGCGATAATCACATGGCATCCGGTGGAAAATGGTGTAAATCCGTTTTCATATGCTGTATCCATATGATCCAGTGCATTCTTTCTGCTTCCTACATAAAGGGTATTGCAATCCGTAAGAAATGCTTTTCCTCCACATTCTTTTACAAGATCCACCACTACTTTGGCATAATTCGGACGCAGAAATGCAAGATTTCCTAACTCTCCGAAATGAATCTTAATTGCTGCATATTTATCTTCAAAATCAATATTTTTCATTCCAGCTGTAATACAAAGGCGACGCAGCTTCTGCAACAAATTTTCTGAGCCGCTGGTTTTAAAACTGGTATAGTATACTTTGGACGCTTCCATATGTTTTTCTCCTACTTGTTTTTACTTATTATTTACACACTTTTTATACTTCATATCATAATATAATCCGCCGCTTTTTTCAATAAAATGCAGACTGTTTTGTATCTTTGTGCGTTCTTAAAATTATTTCAGCACTCGTTAAATCTGCATGCAGGTATGAAATTTTTTCTTCTATTATTCCACCAGAAAAAAAGCAGCATCCGGTTTCGTGGAATAAAACTTTCGTTTTTCCTCAATCGTGACGCTGCTTCTGTTATTTTTATATTGGCTACATTGCTTTTCTCTGTTCAAAATGTACTTCTGTCATCATTTCCGGATTCAGCACATGCTCTAAATCTGCTTCGCTCATCAGTTTCCGTTCCAGAACGATTTCTCTTACACTCTTGTTCTCCCGGAGTGCTGTCTTTGCGATGTCGGCAGATTCCTTATATCCAAGATACGGGCAAAGTGCTGTGGAAATTCCAACACTCTTGTCTACCAGACTGCGGCAGTGTGCCTCATTGGCTGTGATTCCATGTATACAATTCTTTGTCAGTGTCTCAACCGCTTCTTTTAAAGTATCGATGGAATCAAAAAGGCTGTAAAATACCACCGGCTCAAAAGCATTCAGTTCCATCTGTCCTGCCTCTGCCGCCATGGTAATTGCTGTGTCATTTCCAATGACATGGAACGCTACCTGGCTTACCACTTCCGGAATAACCGGATTTACTTTGCCCGGCATAATAGAAGAACCATTCTGTCTTGCCGGAAGGTTAATTTCACCAAACCCGGTTCTTGGTCCGGAGGATAACAGTCTTAAATCGTTACACATTTTTGAAAGGTCTACGGCGCATGCTTTCAGTGCACCGGATACCATCACGAATCCATCCAGATTCTCTGTAGCATCAAATAAATCCTCTGCCTGCTTCAGTGGATAACCGGTTATCTTTGCCAGTGTCGGCACCACGTTAGATAAATATGCCGGAGAAACATTGATGGCAGTTCCAATTGCGGTTCCTCCCAGATTTACAGTAAACATTTCACATCTTACTTCTTTTAACCGGTCATAATCACGTTTTATCATGGTTGCATAGGCATGAAAGGTCTGTCCGAGACGCATCGGTACTGCATCCTGAAGCTGCGTTCTTCCCATTTTTAAGATTCCATCAAATTCTGCTGCTTTAATCCGAAGCTCCCTCTCCAGTCCATCCAGCTCTGCCAGCAGCGGTTTTAACAGCTCCAGCACCGTAAGTTTTCCGGCTGTTGGAATCACATCATTGGTTGACTGGGACATATTCACATGGTCATTCGGATGAATCCGGCTGTAATCACCTTTTCTTCCTCCCATCCATTCATTGGCACGGTTTGCCAGCACCTCGTTCATATTCATGTTGGCACTGGTTCCGGCACCACCCTGAATAGCATCTACAATAAATTCATTGGCAAAACATCCACGAATCACTTCATCACAGGCTCTTATAATTGCTTCTGCCTTATCTGCCGGAAGCGTCAGCGCATTCCGATTACTCTGTGCCGCTGCCTTCTTTACTTTTGCAAGGTTACGGATAAATGCAGGATGCAGACGCTGTCCTGTAATCGGAAAATTCTGTTTTGCCCGCAAAGCCTGTACGCCATAATAAGCCTCTTTTGGCACTTCCATTGTTCCAATTGAATCGGATTCCATACGCATTTCTTCTGTCATGATGTTTCCCTCTCTCTTTCTTATTTTTTTACCCTTCTTAGTAACGCAAATAGCGTCAAGACAGTCTTATCCTGTCCTGACGCCATTGTCACAAGGGTTTGTTTTCAATTTTTATTTTTGTTTTTTGGTTCTGTCAAAGACTAGCACTCTTTGACCCGAAGGTAAATAGTTTTAAGTCAAAACATGCTTTATATTTGTTTTTAGTGTAGTTTTGATTAATTATTTTAATATTGTTTGTTGTTTTTTTTATTTTCTTAAGTGTCTGTCTTTTCAGAGAAATACTTTTGTGCTACAATGAGTGAAAGCAAAGCGCTGTATGAGAACGAAAGGAGCCTCTATGGAAAAAGAATTAGACAACATTGACAAAAGCATCATCCGAATCTTACAGGAAAATGCCCGCACTCCGGTCAAGGATATTGCAAAGGAAGTCTTTTTATCTTCCCCGGCGGTTTCTGCCCGGATTGAGCGGTTGGAAAAACGAGGGATTTTAACCGGCTATCATGCCACTGTAAATCCCATGCTCTTTGGCTATCACATTAAAGCTTTCATTAACCTTGAAGTGGAACCGGCACAAAAAAAGGAATTCTACCCTTTCATCGATAGAATTCCCAATGTGATTGAATGTAATTGTGTCACCGGTGATTATGCCATGCTGGTGGAAGTCATGTTTCAGACTACCATCCAGCTTGACCACTTCATCAACGAACTGCAGCATTTCGGACGAACCAAAACACTAATTGTATTTTCTACTTCTGTGGAGCACCGCGATGTGCCCGTGAACTGATGAATTTTGCAATTCCTTCCACCCCGATTGTCAGGTAACGGAACAGTGACTCTGCAGCAAAAGCAAATACAATCATCAGAAGAATACTAATCTTAGACATCTGGCTCATGGCAAATAACTGGTTTAAGCAGATGCCGCAGAAAAGCAGCCCGGCGATATTAAAAATTAAAATTCCATATTTAAACTTATTCATCGGATGGCTGATTTTAATCAGAATCATAAATCCTACAACACATAAAAGCATGGTGGATGCAGTTGCCACATCGGAGGCAGGTATAGAAAATACTTCTCCACAGACTACCAGCGAACCAACGATTAATACATCGGTCAGTCCTGCCGGAAATGCTTTTAATAATACTTTCCGTAAAAACCGTCCTTCAATACGGTTGCGGTTTGGCTCCAATGCCAGTAAGAATCCCGGTGCCCCAATGGTAAACATACTGATGAGGGAAATCTGTGCCGGCTCTAACGGATAAGTAATTGTCGATACCACTGCAAAGATTGCCATTAACAGTGAGAATATATTTTTTACCAGAAACAGGCTGGCAGAACGCTGCACATTGTTTACTACCTGCCGTCCTTCTGATACCACATCCGGCATATGGGCAAAATCGGAATCCAAAAGAACTACCTGTGCCGCCTGCGCTGCTGCTTCACTTCCGGACGCCATTGCCACGCTGCAATCCGCATCCTTCATTGCCAGAATATCGTTAACTCCATCGCCAGTCATTGCTACGGTATGTCCCGCATCCTGCAATGCATGTACCAGCTTCTGCTTCTGTTTCGGAGTTACCCGTCCAAATACGGTATAGCGGTCCGCCGCATCATAAATTTTCTCATCGGTATCCAGTGTGCCTGCATCCACATATTTCTCCGCATGCTCGATTCCGGCACATCGTGCCACTTCGGATACGGTCTCCGGGTTATCACCGGAAATTACTTTCACTGCTACACCCTGAGTCTTAAAATAACCAAAGGTCTTCTTCGCATTTTCACGAATTGGATTGGAAAGAATCACATAACCCAGCGGCTCCGGTTTTTCGGTCAGGGTTCCCTTGATATCACTGCCCGGATATTTTGCCAGCAAAAGCACACGATAACCTTTTTTCGTATATTCCCTAATCTCATCTGCAATTTCTTCAAAGGCATTTCCCATGACAAATTCCGGCGCACCCAGAAGATATTTTCCATCCTCAAATACAACGCCACTGTATTTTGTTGCAGAAGTAAACGGCATAACCTCCAGTGCTTTCCGCCGGGCAGCCATAAAGGTCTGTACTTCCGCTGTTTTATCTTTATTGCTGTCGTTATCGGTATCGGTATCACTATCTCTATCCTTATCTTTGCCCTTCCGCTCCAGATAATCACGAATTGCTTCCATAGTAGCATTATTATCCGGCACTGCTGACGCATAATCCCGAAGCAGAGACTGAAGAAATGTATTTTCCGCATCCTTCGCCGGAACAATTTTTGCCACTTCCATACCGGCTTCCGTTATGGTTCCGGTTTTATCGACACAGAGCACATCAACTCTTGCCAGTGCTTCGATACTCTTCATGTCATGGAGCAGTACATGCCGCTTTGCCAGACGCATGGTTCCAAGTGCCAGGGCAATGGTCGTCAGAAGATATAATCCCTCCGGTATCATTCCGATAATTGCTGCCACCATGGAAACGATGCTCTTCTGGAAAGTCTCTCCATTTACGATATAGCCCTGCCAGAATAAAATGATTCCAATCGGAATAATCACAATACCAATCCATTTTACCAACTGGTTAATAGAGCGGATCATCTCGGACTGTTCTTCATTTCCCATCGCTTTTGCTTCTGCAGTCAGCCTGGAAATGTAAGAATGCTTTCCTACCTTCTCCAGTCTCGCATAACATTCTCCGGATACCACAAAGCTTCCGGACATCAGCCTGCTTCCCGGTGTTTTCTCAATTTCATCGGCTTCTCCGGTCAGCAATGATTCATTTACCTGAATCGTACCTTCCAGAACAACGGCGTCTGCACAAATCTGGGTTCCTGCAGTCAGTAAAATGACATCATCCTTCACCAGCTGCTCCGATAAAATTTTCTTCTGCTCTCCATCCCGGATAACAATGGCATGGGGTGCATTCAGAAGGCTCATCTTATCTAAGACTTTCTTCGCCCGCAATTCCTGAATAATTCCAATCAGCGTATTTCCGATGATGATTGGCAGGAAAGTCAGGTTCCGGAAAGAACCGACCACACAAAGCAGAATCGTAATGACTAAGAAAATAAAGTTAAAGTACGTAAATACATTGGACTTTACGATTTCCTTTGCACTCTTCTCCGTGCTGATGTCTGTTTTATTTACAAATCCTTCTATAAAGCGTTCTTCTACTTCTTCCTTTGATAATCCCCGCAGGATACGTTTTTCTTCCGGCATTCTGTTTTCACTCATAAACTGTTTCTTCATCCTTTTCATTCTGTTTGAAATTCATTATATAGCTTTCCCCTATGGTATGGTATAAATATTTTCTTAAATTATTATAAACTATGTAGAAACCTCTCTTAAAACATATCCCCCTTTTTCACTCTACCGGAAAACAATTTCCTGTAAAGGAAACAAAGAATGTGCCTCGGCACATTCTCGCGCCTGCGGCGGTCGCTTGCGACATCTACCTTATACGCCGCAGTGTGCATCCTCGCGGAGCGTTTTTTACTTTACAGGAAAGTAATTTCCTGTAAAGTAAAAAATACCCTCTCTGCCGGTTTCTACGGTAAAGAGGGTATCTTCCTTATATCATATTTTATCTTTTGTATACACCGTTTTTAGTGTTTCACTTCAATTCGCACCAACGCCTTACGCAATGCAAATTCCGCACGAAGCATATCTGTATCTGCAGCCTTAGCTGCAATACGGGCTTCGGCACGCTCTTTTGCTGCCTCGGCACGCTTCTCATCGATTTCATCCGGCCACTCGGCAATCTCTGCCAGCAGTGTTACCTTATCGCCCAAAATCTCTGCAAAGCCTGCATGAACCGCAGCTTCTTTTACATCTTCGCCATTGGTAATGGTCACAACACCGGGAGCAAGCACCGTTGTCAGCGGAATGTGGTCCGGATAGACACCGATTTCTCCTTCTGTTGTATTGAATTCTATCATGGTTGCTTCCCCGGTATAAAAGATTCGCTCCGGGGTAATGATTTCTACCTCAAATGCTTTCTTCTCGTCTGCCATGGCTTCACCCCTTACTTCATACGGGCACGTACTTCGTCAATACTTCCGGCATTCAGGAAATAGCTCTCCGGTACATCATCATGCTTTCCTTCTAAGATTTCACGGAAGCCGCGGATGGTCTCGGCTACCGGTACATATTTTCCATCAAGACCGGTAAACTGGGTTGCTACGAAGAATGGCTGTGACAAGAAACGCTGTACTTTTCTTGCACGGCTTACTACCAGCTTGTCCTCTTCTGACAGCTCATCCATACCAAGAATTGCAATAATATCCTGTAATTCTTTATATTTCTGAAGAATCTCCTGTACTCCACGGGCTACTTCAAAATGCTCCTGCCCTACAATACGAGGGTCAAGGATTCTGGATGTAGAACCAAGTGGGTCTACTGCCGGATAAATACCAAGCTCTACGATAGAACGATCCAGTACAGTAGTGGCATCCAGATGGGCAAATGTAGTTGCCGGAGCCGGATCAGTAAGGTCATCCGCCGGTACATAGACTGCCTGAACGGATGTAATGGAACCATTCTTGGTAGAAGTGATACGCTCCTGCAATGCACCCATCTCAGTCTGTAAGGTCGGCTGGTATCCTACTGCGGAAGGCATACGCCCTAACAGTGCAGACACCTCAGAACCTGCCTGTGTGAAACGGAAAATGTTATCAATGAATAACAGTACATCCTTTCCACCTTTATCACGGAAATACTCCGCCATGGTAAGTCCGGTAAGACCTACACGCATACGTGCTCCAGGCGGCTCGTTCATCTGACCGAATACCATGGTGGTCTTATCAATAACTCCGGATTCCTTCATTTCATAATAAAGGTCATTTCCCTCACGGGTACGCTCACCTACACCGGTAAATACGGAATATCCACCATGCTCGGTTGCGATATTATGAATCAGCTCCTGAATCAATACGGTTTTTCCTACTCCTGCACCACCGAAAAGTCCGATTTTTCCACCCTTCTGGTAAGGGCAGAGAAGGTCAACAACCTTGATTCCTGTCTCTAACATTTCTGTAGAAGTTGCCTGTTCATCAAAGCTTGGGGCTTTCCGGTGAATCGGCATATATTCCACATCCTGTGGTGGAGCCTCATTATCAATTGGCTCGCCTAATACGTTAAACATTCTGCCTAAGGTATGCTCGCCGACCGGCACGGAAATCGGTGCACCGGTTGCCTCTGCATCCATACCACGGATTAAGCCGTCGGTAGGTCCCATGGCAATACAACGTACGACATCATCTCCTAAATGCTGTGATACCTCTACTACCAGAACTTCACCATCTTTTCTGGTAATACGGATTGCTTCGTTGATTGCCGGAAGCTTTCCTTCGGTAAATTTAATATCCAATACAGCACCTATTATCTGAGTGATTTTTCCAATATTTGTTTCTGCCATCTTTTTCTATCACTCCTTATTCTCTATTCTTATGGATATGATTAAGAAATTGCCGATGCTCCGGCTATAATCTCTGTCAGCTCCTGTGTAATGGAACCCTGACGGGCACGATTATACTTCAGCGACAGATCACTGATCATATCCTCTGCGTTGCTGGTTGCAGAATCCATTGCCTGCATTCTTGCACCATTTTCACTGGCTACTGCTTCTACCAGTGCTCCATAAAGAAGGCTTGTTACATACTTTGGTATGATTAAATTAAGCGCCTCCTCCTGGTTTGGTTCATAATTCATCAGCACATTATCTTCTTCCTGCTCCGGCATATCTTCGATATCCACCGGAAGAAGCTTGATTAATTTCGGCTCATGTACCACCGTATTCTTAAAATGTGTATATGCAAGGTAAATTTCGCCAACTTCACCTTTTTCATAGGCTGCCAGCACTTCCCTTGCCAATGTGGACGCCTCATCATAAGCCGGTGTCTCTATCAGCTCCGGAAGTTCCTTTACAATAGAATATCCCTTATGTTCTAAGGACTCTCTTCCCTTATTACCAACTGCATAAATGGAAAGCTTGTCCTTTGGAAGGTCACTCTCTGTAATCAGCTTTACGACATTCGCATTATAGCCTCCTGCCAGTCCACGGTTCGAGGTAATTACAATCACTGCCTTCTGCCCGGAATCTTTACCGGTAAGGTAAGGATGATTGATGGAACCGCTCTTTGCCAGCATGGAAGTTACGGTCTGATACATATAATTAAAATACGGATTTGCCTGTTCTGCATGTCCCTTCGCTTTCTGCAGTTTTACGGTAGAAACAAGCTTCATGGCCTTTGTAATCTGCTGTGTGCTGGAAATACTGCTTTTGCGCCGCTTTATATCACGCATGGACGCCATAGTCTCTCACCGCCTTTTACCATATTACATGCCTATTTGAAATCTTTCTTACATGCTTCAATTGCTGTAATTAATTTCTGCTCTGTTTCTTCGTCTAACTGTTTTGTTTCACGAATGGATTCGAAAATCTCCGGATACTTGGTATCAATCAGTTCTAACAATGCTTTTTCAAATGCCAGAATCTCATCCACCGGAATATCCAGTAAATATTTCTTGGTTGCAGCATAAATAATTGCTACCTGTTTTTCCACCGGCATCGGCTGATACTGTGGCTGTTTCAACATTTCACGGATTCTTTCGCCCTGTGCTAATTTCTCTTTGGTATCAGCATCCAGCTCAGAACCAAACTGTGCAAATGCTGCCAGCTCACGATACTGTGCCAGCTCTACTCGGATTGGTGCTGCAATCTTCTTGATTGCCTTAATCTGCGCAGCTCCACCAACCCGGGATACGGAAAGTCCTGCATTGATTGCCGGACGGAAACCAGCGTTAAACATATCTGTTTCCAGATAAATCTGACCGTCTGTAATGGAAATTACGTTGGTCGGAATGTATGCGGATACGTCTCCTGCCTGTGTCTCGATAATCGGCAGTGCAGTCAGGGAACCTCCACCCAAAGCATCGGAAAGTCTTGCTGCACGCTCTAATAATCTGGAATGCAGATAGAATACGTCTCCCGGATAAGCCTCACGTCCTGGTGGTCTCTTAAGCAGCAAGGAAAGGGTACGGTATGCAGCAGCATGTTTACTCAAATCGTCATAAACGATTAATACATCCTCTCCGTTCTCCATCCACTCTTCACCAATTGCACATCCTGCATACGGTGCAATATACTGTAATGGTGCCAGCTCACTTGCTGTTGATACAACAACTGTAGTATAGCTTAATGCACCGAATTCTTCTAATGTTTTTACCAGGGATGCTACGGTAGATGCTTTCTGACCGATGGCAACGTAAATACATTTTACGCCCTGTCCCTTCTGGTTAATGATGGTATCAATTGCAATTGCCGTCTTACCGGTCTGCTTATCTCCGATGATAAGCTCACGCTGTCCACGTCCAATCGGCACCATGGAATCGATTGCCTTAATACCGGTCTGTAATGGTGTATCTACAGATTTTCTGGAAATAACACCGGATGCCACACGTTCAATCTGGCGGTATTTCTCCGTCTCAATCGGTCCTTTTCCATCAATCGGCTGACCCAGCGCATTTACTACTCGTCCCAGTAATGCATCTCCGACCGGAACCTCTACTACACGTCCGGTGGTCTTTACGGTATCACCTTCGTTGATGGAACGCTTATCTCCTAACAGAACCGCACCTACATTATCTTCCTCTAAGTTCAGCACCATTCCATATACTTCGCCCGGGAATTCCAAAAGTTCTCCCTGCATTGCATTTTCAAGGCCGTGAATTCGTGCAATTCCATCTGCCACCTGAATGACAGTTCCTACGTCTGCCACTTCCAACTGGGATGCATACCGCTCGATCTGCTCTTTGATAACGGAACTGATTTCTTCTGGTTTCAATTTCATGAAGCGGTTTCACCTACTTTCAACTGTATTTTGGATAATTCACTGGTTAGCTTCTGCAGCCTGGTTTTGATACTGCTGTCCACTACCCTGTCTTTTATGCGGATGACCATGCCTCCAATGAGTGATGCATCCACCTCATAATTCATTTCAATTTCTACATAATGTGTGGTTTCTAATAGTTTCTTTACGATTTCGTCTTTCTGCTGCATTGACAGCTCCATCGCAGAAATGACATATGCCGTTCCGATATTTTTATATTCTTTTACGGAATCCACAAAGCATGCAAATACGCTTTCCATATCTTTAAAGTGGTCTTTTTCTATCAGCTGGCACATCAATCCCACGATCTCGTCCGCGGTCTTTCCCTTGAATATGTTTTCAATAATCTGAATCTTCTCTTCTTTTACAATCTGTGGATGATTCATCAATTTTGCCAGTTCCTCATTCTCATGGAGAATCTCAAGAAGTGCTTTCGCATCTTCTAACCAGGCATCTTCACATCCCTTTTCCACGGCGAGTTCAAACAATGCATCTGCGTATGTTTTGGAAACTAATTTTGCCATGTTGTATCACCCATCTCTTTCAAGGTTTCTTCCACGAGGGCATCCTGTATTGTTGTATCAATGGATGCGGCTACCACTTTGCCTGCCATCATAGATGCAATTTCTATCATTTCCTGTTTCATCTCATCCATCACGCGTTTTTTCTCCAGTTCTGCCTCTTCATTGGCACGCCGGATAATCCGCGCAGCCTCTTCCTTTGCCTCGCCAATGATGCGGTTCTCATTGCGCAGGGCTTTGGTTCTGGCTTCACTTAAGATAACCTCCGCCTCTTTATCGACGTTCTTAAGCTTCTCTTCATACTGCTGTCTTAATTCTGCTGCTTCTGCCTGGTCGCTTGCCGCAGATTCCAGTTCCGTCTTTATCTTCTCCTGACGTCCCTTTAACATCTTACGAACCGGCTCGAAAAGGTTATAAGACATTACGGTAAACAATACGAAAACGGATATCGCCATAAGGATGGTATCATGCAATAACTGAAAATCAAGATTAAATAATCTGGTCATTTTCTTCCTGCTGTGCCTCCTTTCTTTTCGTAATCATTCCTTCGCACTTTATACCAGTGGTTTTACGAAAAGCAGAAGCATTGCAATCAACAGACCATAAAGACCGGTAGTCTCTGCTACTGCCTGTCCAAGAAGCATGGTTGACATAATATCTCCTTTTGCTCCCGGGTTACGGCCTACAGCTGCTGCTGCGTGTCCTGCTGCAATACCCTGTCCAATACCAGGTCCGATACCTGCGATAACTGCAAGTCCTGCACCAATTGCTGAGCATGCTAAAATTAAATCCTGTCCTGTAATGTTCATAATTATAAATCCTCCTTATACTGTTCTATTCTGTTTCCATCTGCTGGTTCACATATGTCATAGTCAACATACAGAATACATACGTCTGAATTGCTCCTGAGAACAAATCAAAGTACACATGAAGCGCTGCCGGCCAGACAATTGCAATCTTGGACAACAGTCCATAGACCAATGCCATCATTACGGTTCCTGATAATACGTTTGCAAACAAACGAAGTGACAGAGAAATCGGCACGGCAATCTCGCTGATGATATTGATTGGCAGCCACAGTGGCAGCCATGGTGGTAACGGCGAACACATATCTTCCCAGATTTTCTTTGGTTTCTGGTACTTTATCTGGCAGATATGGATAAGCGAAAAGGTGATAAGTCCCAACGCCAGTGTCGTTCCATAATCTGCGGTAGGCGGTCTTAGCCCGAATAATCCAGATATATTACTCATGAGAATAAAGATAAAAATGGTGCTGATGTAATTCACCAGCTTCGGTGCATTTTTCCCCATGACACCGTCAACCACGCCATCTAATTTTTCCACCATAAGTTCTACTACATTCTGGAATCCGCCCGGTACCTCCGTTGCCGCTTTCATCTTATGCTTTACAATAAATGAAAAGGCAATCAGTATCAGCATGATTATCAGAATACATACATGAGAAGTCGTAATCCATACCTCATGTCCGAAAATCTTATAGGAAAACAGTCCATGAATCATAAAATCTATATCCTGGGCACCCGCTGCTAAAATTCCGTTATCCACGCTTTCACCTCCTTATATTATATTTTTCTTCACCCTAAGAAGATTCATCACCTCTCCCTAAAAGTTTTAAAATTACTTTATGTGTAAAGGGTTGAACGTAAGCTCCAACCTTCAATCCCATTACTCCCACAAATGCTACAATCACATTGCCTATTTCAAAGTATGCCGTAACAAAAAAGACTGCTACAACTACGAGATACCGCAGCACATACTGCAATGCGATCCGTCTTGTCCTTCCGGATTCTGCCATATCCATACTGTCCCGCAGAACCACTGCCATATGGACTGCCATTCCGATTGCGGTTGCTGCTCCAATCAGAAGGCCGATGGAATATCCCAATTTGTCCTTTACAAACCAGATACCGGTAAATTCCACCACAATTTCGTATATAAGGATTCCCAGAATCAATTCCGGTAATGCATCATTTATCCTTTTTAACATCTGATTTAACCTTTCCCGTGTCTTTTTTCTGCCAAAGCCTCTGTGCCATCCGGTAGCAATTCTGGAATCCCGCTGCCGCCCCAAGGAAAAACAGCAGAATCACCAGCCACGGATGCCCGTATCTTCGGTAAATAAAAACCCCGAGTCCAACACATAAAAAAATAGGAACTATCATGTTGATACCGAACTGCATGATTAAAATCAAGGAATCATACACTTTATTTCTGTTCTTCATGAATAGCTCCTTCCCTTACATTTTCGTGAAACGCTCTGCAAATACTAAGCTCATTATATCATTTTTTCATAAATTGTCTATAAACATTTTATGAAAAATGTCTATAAATCAGCTTTATCATTTTACAATTTTACATAATTTTAACAAATATTACCAGTGGGTTTTTCCTGCACCTTCGTCATTTGTTCAATTGGTTGTAAACCTCTGCCATTGTTCGTTATTTCTCCAGTCGTTACAAGGTAATATTTATTTCCCGGTTGGTGTGGGTGTACTGATAGTAGCGCACGCCTGCCGCATCTAACATCCGTTTGGAAGCAATAACTGCCGGTGTATTCTGATACTTGTCACTGTCATATACGATAGTCTTGATTCCAGCCTGAATGATTGCCTTGGCGCACTCATTACAAGGGAACAGGGACACATACATTTTCGCTCCCTCCAATGAACCACCCCGGTAATTTAAGATGGCATTCAGTTCGCTGTGTGTCGTATAAAAGTATTTATTCTCAAGCGGTGCACCTTCTCTTACCCATGGAAATTCATCATCGGAGCAGCCCTTCGGCAGTCCGTTGTATCCCATGGAAAGGATCTTGTTATCCTCACTGACAATGCAGGCTCCCACCTGTGTATTCGGGTCCTTGGAGCGCATTCCGGATAACATTGCCACGCCCATAAAATATTCATCCCAACTAATATAGTCTTCCCGTTTCTGGCTCATTTTATTTCCTCCTTGCTGCGTTTTTTCTGTTGCTATTTTACCATATTTTTTTATGGTTTTATACGCTTTCTGTAAGATTTTCACGGAAATGACACAGTTCTTAGCTGAATAAAGTACTTGCCGGGGCGAAGCCCGCTTCCTTCACTTGGGATACATGATAAAGGCTGTTAGGGGCACTTGGAATTTCGTCTGTTTCTAGGCAACACCGGCACAGGGATGTGCCGGTGAGGTGCAGATGAACATGGATGTGAATTTGCACCGGTTGCCGGAATAGACTGTATCTTTTTCGAAATTCTTAGTGTCCCTTGCAGGCTTTATGCCGTATTCAAAGTGAAGGATGTGGACTGCGCCAGACAGTAATGTAAAAAAGGTTCTCAAGCCTTTCAACTTAAGAACCCTTCACATTTCATATATCTTCGAACTTATTTTGTTCCGAATATTCTGTCTCCTGCATCACCAAGTCCTGGTACGATATAGCAGTGCTCATTCAATTTCTTATCTAATGCTCCGATATAAATGTCTACGTCCGGATGTGCTTCCTGCATTGCCTTTACACCTTCCGGTGCTGCAATGATGCACATAAACCGGATATTCTTTACACCTCTGTCTTTTAACATCTGGATAGCTGCTATAGAAGAACCACCGGTTGCCAGCATCGGGTCTACAACAAATACTTCACGCTCATCGCAATCCTCTGGAAGCTTGCAGTAATATTCTACCGGTTTTAATGTCTGTGGGTCACGGTAAAGTCCGATGTGTCCGACTTTTGCTGCAGGAATCATTGCAAGCATTCCGTCTACCATTCCAAGACCTGCACGCAAGATTGGTACTACTGCCAGTTTCTTTCCTTTTAACTCTTTTACAGTTGTCTTGCAGATTGGAGTCTCGATTTCGATATCGGTAAGTTTCAAATCCCTGGTTGCCTCGTAGCACATTAACATAGCGATTTCGCTGATTAATGTACGGAACTCCTTAGAACCCGTTTCTTTTCTTCTTATCCAGCCGATTTTATGCTGAATCAGTGGATGATCCATTACAAATACTTTTGACATATCATTCTCCTTCGTTTAATAATTTCACTAATTTTTTTATACTCTTATTCATGGTCTCAAAGCAAAGCCCGTATGACTGAAGTGTGCCGCCGTAAGGATCTAAGATTTCCAGTTCATCCCCTACTAACTCCGTCAGTACCTGGACATTTTCTTCCTTCGCCTCCGGAAACATTTCCAATAATTTCTGTCTCTGCTGTGCTTCCATTGTAAGCACCAATGTATCTTCGCCAAAATCCCCTGCTGTAATCTGGCTTGACATAAAACCTTCCATGTTAATGCCATTGCTTATCATAACAGCTTCTGCCTTCTGATTCAGTGGTTCCGGGAATAATACCACAAGACCTCTCACCAGCACTTCTACCGGATGATTCAGGGAATATTCCCGAAAAATACCGGCCGCCATGGGTGCCCTGCATGTTCCGCTTTCTGCCACGAATACAATGCGATTGTATGGCTTCATAAAAACCTCCTCTAAACTGTAATCACCTGATGTCCTGCAGCCTTCAGCAGACGATTCATAATTGCCTGCCCAATACGCGGAGTTGCAAAACTCTCAGAGTAAATAATATCTACTTCTTTCTCATCAAAGTCCCGCAACAGTTTATACAAATGCTTTGCAATTGCATCCTCATCACTGCGTGCACCAATACTTACCACTTCGCCTTCCGGATAACGGTCTATCGTTTCGTCTGTTCCGATGATTCCTACCTTCTTCCCCAGTAGAACCGCTTCCTTTGTCAAAGCATTAATCTTTGTTACTACCTTCTCTTCTTCTCCGTCTACCAGAATCAAATCTGCTTTCGGTGCATAATGCTTATATTTCATTCCCGGTGCTTTCGGCTTCTGCAGCGAATCCGAAGCAATAATTCCAGGATCCATTTTCACTTCCCCGATTACCTTTTCTAACATTTTCGGTGTAATATAGCCCGGTCTTAAAATCATTGGTATGTCTTCTGTCAGATCAACAATCGTGGATTCAATTCCAATTCCCACAGGACCCCCATCCAGTATCATCGGAATTCTGCCATCCATATCAAATGCTACATGCTCTGCCAGAGTCGGACTCGGTTTACCGGATGTATTGGCACTCGGTGCCGCAATATATCCACCGCTTCTCCTGATCAGTTCCAGTGCAACCGGGTGATTTGGCATGCGGACTGCCACCGTATCCATCCCCCCTGTAGTTTCATATGGAACCTTATCATTCTTGCGCACAATCATGGTCAGCGGGCCCGGCCAGAATGCATCTGCAAGTTTCTTTGCTTCTTCCGGCATCTCCTGTGCGATTTTCTCCATGTCTGAAAATTCTGCCACATGGACAATCAAAGGATTATCAGATGGTCTTCCCTTTGCCGCATAAATTTTCTTCGATGCCTCTGCACTCAGTGCATCTGCGCCCAGTCCATATACCGTCTCAGTTGGAAATGCCACCAGCCCTCCATCCCGGATAATTGCGGCTGCACGTTCCAGTGCTTCTGTATCCATATTATTCTGATCTATTTTTATCACTTCTGTTTTCATAACGCTTATTATATCACGTTCCCTTTATGTGTTCAAGAACTGGAATTGTTTTCAAAATCCATTTCCATCGAAAATCGAAAACACCCGAAAACCGCACTTCCTACTTGCTATGTAGCCCTAAGTGTGGCATAATCAGTATGTTCACTAGAATATTATGGAAAGGAGTTTCCAGATGAAAATTACAAAAAGCGAATTTGGCATGACCAAAGATAATCAGCCGATTTCCCTTTATACTATTGAAAATGCATCCGGTGCTTCCGTTACACTTTCGGATTATGGATGTCGTATTATTAAGATTATGGTTCCGAATAAAGAGGGAAAACTGACCGATGTAATTTTAGGCTTAATGAATGCCGATGAGTATCTTGCTGATGATGCCAGCCTGGGAGCTGTTGTCGGTCGATGCGCCAACCGTATCGCCAAAGGGCACTTTACCTTAAATGATAAAGAATACAATCTTGCCATTAATAATGGGCCAAACCACCTGCATGGTGGTCCTACGGGATTTGGTCAGCGTGTATGGACCGGAAAAATTACAGATGATAAAGTTACTTTTACCCGCATTTCTCCGGATGGAGAAGAAGGTTATCCGGGTAACCTTACAGTTTCCGTTACCTACGGATGGTCTGAAGACAATGAATTATCTATTGTTTACGATGCAGCCTGTGATCAGGATACTGTATTTTCTGTTACCAGCCATGGTTATTTCAATCTGAATGGGGAAGGAAACGGTACCGTATTAGATCAGGAATTACGCATTGATGCAGATGCGATTACAGAACTGGATGACACACAGTGTCCTACCGGTGCATTTCTCTCTGTGGAGGGAAGCCCATTTGATTTCCGTGAGATGAAGAAAATCGGTGACGGCATTCACTGTGACAATGCCCAGTTAAAATTAGGTGGTACTTATGACCATAACTTTGTAATCAACGGGGATGGCTTAAGAGAGGCGGCTGTTTTACAGTCTAAGGAAAGCGGCATACGGATGACCTGCTTTACCGACCAGCCGGGTGTACAGCTCTATGTCCCTTGTTATACCCTTCATCAGAAAGGAATTGATGGCAAAGATTATCCGCCATATTCCGCAGTATGTTTAGAGACACAGCATTATCCAAATGCAATTAATATCGAACATTTCCCTTCTGTTGTTTTAAAAGCAGGCGAGAATTTCCGTTCCAAGACACTCTATCATTTTTCTGTGATGGGCTAAACCCGAAAAAAATATAAGAAAGCAAAAGATTCCAGACCATTATGGCTGGAATCTTTTTTGTAATCTTTCTTTATTTCTGATGCATTTCAATGCTGTTTCACTTTCTGTTTTTCTGTATCTGCAGTCTCATTACTCATGCCGGCTTCTTCTGTATCTGCTGTTTCATTGCCCAGACAGTCTAGAATTCCATCTGCAATAGCTTCTGCCACTGCCTCCTGATATTCCCCGGTAGATAATTTCGCGGCCTCCTCAGAATTACTTAAGAAGCCGCATTCTACGATTACCGTAGGATATGCCGTTTTTTTCAGGAGATAATAACTCTCATTGGCTTTTGCTTCCCGCTTATTTTCCGTATCCAGATGCGACCGCAGGCTTTCCTGCATAATCCCGGCAATTTTTCTGCCCTCCTCGGACTGTCCAAAATAGAAGCACTGAGCTCCGCTTATGGACTCTTCCGTATAACTGTTCTGATGGACACTTATGGTAAATAACGGCTCCGCCTCATCAATCAGCCGGCAGCGGTTACGCATATCTGCCACCTTTTTGCTGCCGCTCTCCCCTTTATCAAGACTTTCGTCTGTCTCCCGGGTCAGAATCACTGTTATATTTTCTTTTTCCAGACGGGCTTTTACCTTCTTTGCAATGGCAAGGTTAATGTCCTTTTCCAGTTCGCCGTGAATCCCGATTTTGCCCGGGTCATCACCGCCATGGCCTGCGTCCACAACGATACATGGCTTTTCTTCTGCTGCCCGCATGCTGCTTACCAGCACTGCTCCTTCTTTTGATAACAGGCATACTGCCACCAGTAGAAGAACTGCCATATATAATTCCATTCTTTTTTTCAAACCACACTTCCTAATTCTTTTCTTTATAATAAATATGAAAGTGCCGGCTCAATTATCCTGTTTTATCTGCTAATCTACTTTAAACTTCGCAATTTCTTCGGTAATCTCTACTACAATCCGTTTCAGTTCCTGTCCGGCTTCCACTACTTTGTCGCCATCCCTGGAAAATTCTTCGGAAATATCCATAACAACTTTTTCACGGGCCTCTCCTTTGCGGTTTTACACTTTAGTTATTTGTATATTTTATAATGGTATCCCAGATGCTGTCTGTCTCAAAGCCAAGCTTCCAGAAAGATATTCCCGCCAGTTTATTTGACTTCATGACTTCTAACTTCTTCTCAAGGGAAGCTGCGTCTTCTATCCAGACTTTATAGGTAACCCCATCATTTACATATTCTGCGTAATTCTGCCCATCTTCTTCCGACCAGGTCGGCGTTGCTCCATTTAATTCCAGACGTTTCTGTACCGTATCCATACCTACAGCTTCGCTGGTCAAATCATATGGTACATAATCCTCTGCTGCTGCAGCTGTTGTATCTTCTTCATCATCTGCCTTTGGTGTCTCTGCCCATATTCTTGTATAGAACGGACATCCCAGAATGATCTGGTCTGCAGGTACTTCCTTTAAGGTATCGGCTACTCCGTTGGTTACAAATCCAATGGATGCAACAGATCCTTCATCTGAACCAGCATAATGCTCATCATATCCCATAATCACTACATAATCCGCAAAATTTGCCTGTTCTTCCCGGTCATAAAATGCGGTATAAGCACTCGGCACATAGTTGTCCACGGATAATACCACGCCGTTGTTTGCACATTTTAAGGAAAGTTCGCGGATAAACTGGATATAGCTGTCTCCCACTGCTTCACTGTTTAAGGATTCAAAATCCAGATTGATTCCATCCAAATCGTACTGGATTGCTGCTGAAATAATCTGATTGACCAGATACTGTCTGGTAGAGGTATGGGTCAGAACAGCAGCTGTGTCCACTTCTTTATTTTCAAGATTGCTTACCAGTCCCCAGACCTCAATATTATTCTGATGGCAGTAATTTACATAATCCAGCGATGCAAGGTTTGCAATGTTACCGTTATTATCATTTAAGTAGAACCAGGTCGGTGCGATTACATTGATTCCTTTGGTATTCTGCAATACCGTTGCAATGGTGCTGTTGGCATCCTTTGTTGTCACCTGATGCCATGCCATTTCTATGGTAAAGTCCTTGGAAATATGGGTAAATTCCGGCTCTGTAAAATCATTGTTCAAGGTTTCAGTGGTTACTTTTCCTACGAACTTATTCTTAAGGTATCCGATAACACCATCTTCTGTCATGGCTTTGGTCCATCTGTCACCTGCATCCAAAATTGTCAGGGTCTCACCTTTTTCTAAGTCTTTCACAATCGGGCTCTTGATACCGCCCTTTAAACGAAGCTGTGTTGCCTTCTTCGCCGGTGCTGTATCCACATCCCCCCACACGGTATTGATTACGGTACGATTCGGGCCTTCATATACTTCGTGGGTAATATTGGTATACTGCTCTACGAAATCAAGTGCAAGATACATGGTATTGCTGTCATTCCGGACAATTGTATAATCTGCACTCTGGTTTTCCTTCCCTACCTGATAAGTATTGCTGCCTGCTGCCACGGTAACGAGATTATCAGGCAGTGTATAAAGCAATACATTTTCATTGGCATCCCAGTAAAAACGGTCATTGAAGCGGTCATGTACCGTTTCATAATCCACATATACTTCGCCGTCTATATATTTGCCCGGTGTTTCTAACACTTCATGATCCACCACCAGCGAAATATCATCATCCGCCTGTAAATGATAATATTCTGTCATATCCTGATGCTCTTTACTCGGAATATATTTCTGAATGATTTTCGTTCCTACGGCAATCAGCAGCACCAGTAATATCAATACGATTACCACAATAACCGGTGCTAATTTCGTGTTTTTTCTGTTCCGTCTGCGGTTCCTGTTTCTATTTCTATTTCTATTTCCATTTGTCGGTCTGTTCGTTCGCTGCGTTCTCTCCAAGCCTGCGTCCTCCTGTACTTTACTGTTCTATTTTCTTATGGTTTTCCATTTTTGTTTTCTTTGCCATAAGCATACGTCATTGGTGGGAAAATTTCAAGTAAAAACCACCTGGAAACACGCTTTGCGAGTTTCCCGCGTAAAAAGAGGCACAGACTATCATTTTTGTCTGTGCCTCTTACCTTTCTTTTTCTTTACATTGTGCTGCATTCTGCAGCGGTGTGAGTAAGCATTCAGGGTAACCTTCTCACATCAAAAGCATATATTTCTATTTATTCATCTTTTTTTATTTTTGGTTTCTGTTAAATTTACATGCCTGCTTTCTACTTTCCTTTTCCAAAAGGATAAGCGTTCGTGATATGTTAAACTAAAGTTTTTAAAAACAGGCGCTCTGCTTCTTTTAAATGAAGCGGGTCCTCCATAAAAGGAAGGGTATGGATTGGTATGCGGTATTGTTTCTGAAAATCTTTTTTATCTTTTTTCATCCCAAACTGTGCCAGAAACGTCACGTTATCCAAATACTTTTCCTCTTCCCATATGACGGACATAAAATACTCTAATTCCTTTCGTTTCCATGGACTTAAGGAAACCAGAATCAGCTTCCGGTCACAGCGCAAGAATTCCCGACGAATCCTGTAAAACTCACTTCCGCCGTCTATGATGTAATATTCATAGCCCTGTCGGATATATTCCGGCATATTATCACTTCCCGCATTTGCAAAATAGTGTTTTCTGTCCGGCCGCCCCCATTTACCCTGCTGCTGTTTCTGCAGTTCTTCCAATTCGTGATTTCCACTTAATTCCACCAATGCCGTGTGACTTTTCAGGCAGTCCGCACAGTAATGGGTCAGCGCAGTGCACAGATGCGTCACACCCACGCCCTGCTGCACACCAAATATTCCGATACTTTTTCTTTCTTCCATGGTTTGTTATCTTCTCCCTTCCTTCGAAAGCATTTGTGTGAAGAATGCTTCCTTTTCTCTGCCACCATCAAATGGCATTGTGTCCCTCGGATAACAGTACACTTCTCTTCCGATGAAAGCTGCAAATTCTCTCGCCTCCATGGGGCTGCTGTGATTACAGATAATTTTAAGATTTGGTACACAACGTAACGTTTGCCAGGCTTTCATGGAAGCCTCCCGCTTCCACAAAGACAGATTCACTACGAGTACTGTAATCTCAGCCTCTTCCATGCAGGCTTCTTCCACTGCAGCTCCATAATCGAAAATGAGTGTATCTTCCCCGCTGCCGATAGACTCACTTCCCCGGAAATTCCGGCAGATGACGATATCTTCTTCGCACTCTGCCTCACGGCTCCGCCCAATTTGTTCCACCACATTACTTATCTTTTCCCTCTTTTCGGACTGAATTTCCCGATACAGGGCATTTGCGCCCCCTGCATTAAAAAATGAAGTCAGTGCAATGGCTATATGGGTGGTTCCGACTCCGGATTCTGCCCCCACAACAGATATGCTTTTTAAGAGATGCTCTTTCCGATTCCCCTTCTGCTTTAACGCACGGGTCAGTGCCTGTTGTAATTCCCCGGCGCTTTTGTAACGCTTGTTTGGATTTTTTCTTGTGGCTTTTTGTGCGATATGCCGGAATGCCGGGCTGCTTTTGTGGGAATGCTTCTTAATATAAAGTGAAAAAACAGCCCCGATTGCATAAATATCGCTTGCCGTATGCAGTTCATATTCCCCGTACTGCTCCGGTGCCGCAAAACCTTTTGTTCCATAGTTCTGATAATTTTTTCCACGACTGGTAATATATGATGCAATTCCAAAATCGATTAATTTTACCTGATTCCCACATACTATAATGTGTGACGGTTTTAAATCCTGATGTAATACCGGAAATGGTTTCTGGCTGTGCAGGAATGAAACGATTCCGCAAAGCTGTATGCCAATCTGTATCATATACTCCTGGGAAACTGACGTATTCCAAAGCAACTTCTCTAACGATTCCCCTTCAACATATTCCTCAATGATATAATAAAAGGCTTCGTCTTCCTCTATATCATATACAATTGGAATTCCGGGATGTCGTAACTTAGCGAGAATGTTCGCTTCAGAAAGAATTGAAGACGGCATAGAACGTGTCTTTGAAATACACTTTATTGCACGATATGTCTCCAACTTCAGATGTCTGGCAAGATACACCTTTCCTGCTGCGCCGCTTCCTAACTCCGACAACAGCTCGTATCTGTCAAACAAAATTTGTGTTTCTATATGTTCCGCCCCTTCCTTCTTTCAAAGGAACCGGAACGCATCTCTTGGAATAGTTTATAGCACAAAGCAATTATGCTTTGCAATAGAAAATCTGTTTTTTTAGACTTTTTAGAAAACTTTAATATTTTTTACCGGTTTACAAGTATTTTTGATTCCATTATAATATAGGCGTAAACTTCATACAATTTTCTATAGATAAGGAAGTGATTTTTATGAAAATTGAAAAAGTGAATGACAACCAGATTCGCTGCACACTTACCAGAGCAGACTTAGATGACCGCCATCTGAAGCTGAGTGAGTTAGCATATGGCACGGAGAAAGCAAAGTCCCTGTTTCGTGACATGATGCAGCAGGCGAATTATGAATTTGGATTTGAAGCCGAGGATATGCCTCTTATGATAGAAGCCGTTCCCCTGACACAAGATACAGTATTGCTTATTATTACCAAGGTAGAATACCCGGAAGAGTTAGACACCCGGTTTTCCAAATTTTCAGAGCCGGACGAAAATGAATATCCGGATTTTGCAGATGCAAAGAACACTCCTGCAGCCGGAGCCGATGATATTTTAGGCTTCTTCAAACAGCTTCAGGAGAAGCAGAAGAGCGAACTTGCCAAGTCAGTGAAGGCTGCTGCCCCGGCAGAAGCTCCTGTCAAGAAGGCTGCCGCTCCTGCTCCGAAGCCTGTCGTAGAACCGGTGGTAGATATTACCCGGCTGTTCGTCTTCGACAGCTTAGAGAAAATCAGCAATCTTGCCCGTATTTTAAATGGCTTTTATAACGACCGGAATTTCCTTTACAAGAATCCGAATAAGAGTGCCTTTTATCTGGTACTGCACAAGGGACACCATTCTCCGGAAGATTTCAATAAGGTCTGCAACATCTTATCGGAATACGCTTCCACCGAGAAATACAGCCGTGCTTCGCAGGCTTACTTCGATGAGCATTTCCTGCCTCTGATCAAAGAGCAGGCATTACAGGTACTTGCTGGTATCTAGGTCAGAAGATATATGCCCTGCAGTAATCTGACCGCACAACTGTGGGAAACACATTTTGTATATTTTCCGCGTACGCGTAAATGAAAAGGGAACTGCCTTTCTGCCTCATATCACATGAGACAGAAGCAATTCCTTTTTCTTATTCTCTATTCTTCTATTTTATGTAACCTTCCATGTTCCATTTCATATACTTCATCACATAGCAATTCGATGTCTTCCCTGTTATGGCTTGCCAGCAATAAAGTTTTTCCCTCTTCTTTAAAAGAAAGAAACAATTTTCTCATTTGTTCAACCCCATCTTTATCTAACCCATTCATCGGTTCATCTAAAATAAGAATATCCTGGTTCTCCATGGTTGCCTGTGCAATTGCAAGACGCTGCTTCATACCCAGAGAATATTTTCCCACCGGTTTCTTTAACTCCGGATCAAGTCCGACTTTTCTCATACTTTCTTTTACATATTCCCGATTTTTCTTATGATTAATCATATATAACAGTTCAAGATTTTTAAGTCCGCTGTACTGCTTTATAAATGCCGGTTCTTCAATAATTGTTCCCAGATTTTGAACCACATCCATATCTTTTCCAACCATTTTCCCACGAACTGTTATTGTTCCTTTTTCTACAAGATAGAATCCACTAATGCACTTAAAAAGTACTGATTTTCCTGAACCATTATACCCTACAATTCCATATATTTTTCCACTTTCACAAGTCAATGATACATCCTTTAATACTTTATGCTTTTTAAAAGATTTCTCAATATGTTCTACTTTAATAACCTCTGCCATAGCTATTCCTCCCTGCTTATCCAGTCTATTCTCTGAATCTGTCTCTGACCTGCAACCACCAGCAGAAACAGAATCAGAAAATAACCTACATAGATATATACAAAATTTGGTTTACTCAAATCATATCCATATCTCCAATTTCCCACATTTTCCCATGAAAATGGTGAAAAATATATAAGTCCTAATTTTGCACCGGCATCCAGATAGTTTACCATTGTAGAAAAGAAAATAAGCAAAATAGTGACTATATATGCACCTACTCTTCTAACATAAAGACTCAATGTATATAATAGCATTCCAATTACTGCAAATGCTAATATATCCATTAAAATTACATGCCCTATCATCTGGTAGGGTGTAAATGCTGACATTACTTTTGTATCCACAATCAGCGGAATCTGATATTTTTCCATACCATAAACAGAAACCGTCCTGTACAGACTTCCCCATGAATTGCTAAAATCAACTGCCGGAAAGTTCAATAAAATGCTTAATAATACCAGTATTACAGCTAATAAAATACTGCTTCCGAAAATATAAAAAATATTTCGACTTCCCCACCGCTTTTTTCCTATACGCTGTACAAAATATAATTCATTTCTCTCCATAAATGGAGCATTCGAATAAAAACATAACACACTTAAAAGTACAACCTTCATAAAGAAATCATCATTTTGAATAAAAGGTAATATTGCAAAACTGTCTTTTACGTTCAATTCCATTGCAAGATTCCGGTAGAGTCTTAACATATCATCTACCATAAATCCCCAAATGATAAGTAATGTCAAAAAACGCATGGACTTCATTCTGCAATAAAGATTCTGTATTTTTGACTGCAAATTCACATACTTTCCCCCCTTATCTCTTTTGTTACTCTGGCTGCAATCAAATTACCCAATACGATAACACAAAGTATTGTCATTAAGAATATGTATCCAAGACTTATCCATGCATTTCCAAATACATCTGTAGAAAACATAAACAGAGAATTCCAATCCCAAATACCACCTTGCGGAAATAATACGCCAAGATATGTAACTATAAAATAATAACCAGCCATAGGAATGCAGATTGCAAACATCTGATTCTTAGCCAATAGAGACAGCAGCATGGATACCAGACACAGAATGCCTCCTAACAATCCAAATATAATTGCAGAAAAAACCAAATATAATATTGGCATTCCATGCATTGCAAACCATCCAAAACAATTTCCACGCAAATCGACACCATTTGCTGTAAAAAATTCATCCTCTAACATCAGCAGGGGATGCCAAAAACTATCCTGCTGAAAAAAGAGTAACTGTCCTGCGAAAACAGTAATATCTGCTGCCAGAAATCCGCTTAATACTTTTGACCATATATAACTCTTTAAATCTCCACGCAAAATTTCATTCTGCCAAAAATGATGTTCCTGATCTTCTCTTAATGCATTTCCATATGCAAAGCTGCTAAATGCAAATATTGCAATTGTAACACTCTGAAATTTCATAACTTTATATCTGCTAATAACATCTATTGCCGGTTGTCCAACCTTCGCCATTAGATTCATCGTAATATATACACCTATCACTCCAAGCCAAAATGGTGCTGAAGTAAATACCCTGTATAAATCCATTTTTAAATATTTTTTCAGCATATTACTACTCTACCTCCAGTTCAACCATCTCTTCTCCTGTGACAGCATTAATTGGTATATAATTATATGATTCATTCCGTCCTTCTCCCTGATATTTCCCAATCTGACATATCCATACCGGCACCATATCATATACCCCGTTCTTCTTTTGTAATGGATACATTACAAGCTGACATTTCCGAACAGTTATTGGTTCTTCCGTAATAACACTTCCATAGTTCTTTTCTAAAACCTCTGCAATTTTATCAAAAGAAACCAGTGATAACTTCTTTTTTTCTAATTTGCAGGAATATAAAACAGGAATCTGAAGTTCCCCTAATCCATCTTTCATTACATACACCTGCATATCACCATACATTCCCGGATAATCCCTGATATTTTCATACCGGAAAATTTCGATTCCCTGTAAAGTCTGAGAAAAATAGAATAAATAACCCTCCTCGTCCTTTGACCAGCTTTCTTTTGCATCCTGTGCAGATAAACTGCCATCCTTTAATAATCTTTGCGTCTGCTCCTCCAAATCTTCTATGTGCATACAATAACTTTCCTTGTATTGTAAATTACCTTCCTCTATTCCAAGCTGATTCATTTGTTCACATGCACTTTCCCACGCCTGCGTTCTGTCAAAACCAGATAAATCATCTGCATCCCTAAATACAGCCTCATTATCCATTGGATCCTCTGCCCCATATTCACCATTCATATGCAGTACCTGCACTAAATATCTCATTAACGGTTCTTTCCAGTAAAGTCCCTGTTCGGCATCTAAACGTAAAAATCCCTCTAATTCATTATCGTAAACTTCAGCATTCAACCTGTCCCCATTTCGGCTTTCTGTTTCAAAATAGCTTTCTTCATAGTTTAAATTATCCTTTAAGAACATTGTTTTCCACTTATCCGCATCCGGATAAACAATGCTTGCTGTTGATGCATATAAATTTTCATAATCAATATTTTCCCCTGTAATTATCTTTGCATCAAACGCAAAATTATCGTTCACTGTTTTTTTATATTCTTCCGGAAAAGATACTGAACTCTGTTCCTTTTCTGTGTCATTTTCCGCTATCTTCTGATATTCTGTTCGTTCATATGGCAGATGAGCCTGCTGCCATAAAATTGCTATGCATATTATTACTACTGTATAAAAGGCAATTGTTTTAATAACTTTTTTACAGTTATTTATTTTCATATCTACTCCTTTTGCAGGTGGGGCTAACCCCACCTGCAATATATATAAGTTCTTTCCATTCTTTAAGATGTGTACCTTCCAGATATTGTTATGGTATGAGAATGTGCTGCGCGCCTGTGATTCATTTTTTACAGAAACAGCAAACGGACTTGCATCATTTGTCAATTTCCAATATTTTGGAAATAAATTTAAATATCACAAAATAGAATTCTCTTTTCTTTACTTAAAGAACCGGAATCCTCTGCTTACATTTCTCTATATCATTTTATTCTGGGAAATTTGATATCCAAGACTTTGAATATCAAATATAGCGATAACCGCAACTAAGAATTTTCTTGTCATCATAACTCCCTCTCCTCTTGTTTTCAATAACTATAAAAAGCTTAGTATTTTTCATTTTTTCTGTCAATATGAATTATTATCAAAACGAATTATAAATATTTGTATATTTTATACAATCTTACCTGTATATTTTAACTTCAAAACTCACTTTTTCTATCACACTATTTCTGTATCATTATAATCTGCAGAACCTGTCACTGACAGCTTCTTACGGATGCACGACTATAAAAAAAAGACCAGAACGCACGATATCTTCAAGCCTTAAGGCATTCGATTATCGGACTGTTCTGGTCTTTTATTTGTCTCTATTTCTTACTTGCCGTCTTTTGCAAGGAAATCATTGATTTCATCAACTAAAGACTGTGGCTCGATTCCATGAACCATTGCTGCCTGTTCAATTGTCTCCATCTGTGAAGATGGGCATCCTAAACAATGCATTCCTATGTTTAAAAGAATCGGTGCAATATTCTCATCGATCTGAAGTAATTCACCAATCATGGTATCCTTATTAATCTGTGCCATATTTTTTCCTCCTTCTTATTTTCAATGGTGTTATTATAATCCCTCCCGATAAAATATGCAATTAGTTTTCCCTTTTGTCCGTAATTATATACACGATTGCTTTTTCTTTAGTACATGCGGAAGAGGTATTGTAAATCATAATTTTTTGTATTAAAATAATTGCAAGCTAGAATTCTAGCCTATACATTGTTTATTATTTTTAAAGGAGGACGATAAAATGGCATATGTAATTTCTGATTCATGTGTAAGCTGCGGTACTTGCGAAGGTGAATGCCCAGTTGGAGCTATCTCTGCAGGAGATGGAAAATACGAAATCGCTGCTGATACTTGCATCGAGTGTGGAACTTGTGCAGGTGCTTGCCCTACAGGAGCTATCAGCCAGGAATAATTTTCGTACTTAATTCAAAAGAAGCTGTTGGTTTCGCCACACAGCTTCTTTTTTTACGCGAGAATCTCGTAGTTATGCCCTCATTTGTGAGGCTATGCTTCATTCGGTTTCCATTCCTGTTTCTTATGAAACAGCTTCTTCTCTTTCTTTCCCTTTGCCTTCAGGCTCTGACGAATCAGCTCGTCCAGTTTCTTATAGCGTTCTTCCTCCGCTTCATCCTGTTCCCTCATCAGATAATTCATTTCTTTTAATACATAATCCCGCACCAGTTCGCTGACTTCTTTTCCCAATGCATGATTATTTTCGGCAATCGCGCCTTTTACAATCTGTGCCATCATATGCTGGAACTGCTCCATCCGCCTTGTGTTGTCCTCTACCTCCGTGGAAAGAGTCTGCTTTGCCGGATCCGATGCTGCTGTTGCCGCTAATAGCTCCGGTGCATCTTCCCTGCCGCCATTATGTATTAAAAGCTTGATTGCCTTTAACTGATAACCCTGCTCTTTCCATTCTTTTATCTTCATGAATTGCTCAATGTTTTCTTTTGTATAATAACGGTGTCCCATTTCGTTGCGGGGTACCGTAAGTTCTAACTCTTCTTCCCAGTATCTAAGTACATGGGATTCTACATTTACAAGTGCTGCAGCATCTGAAATCATATACCGTTGCTTGTCCATAATTGCTCCTCCTTTGCCACTGCTTCTTCTTTAAAATTATAACGCTGCGGCTTTTGTCAGTGCAATTATTTTCCATCGTATTATTCCGACATATTGTGCATGGTTCGCACAATTATTGACATTTCAGGAAGACTCCTGCAACATGTTTTACCACAATCTGGCTGCCCGCTGTCAATGCATTTCCATCTTCATTCGTGGCTCCGGTCAGCTCCAGTGCATATTGTTTTCCACGTATCATCTGCTGGTCTGCACTCACCATGGTCCCATTTTCGATGGCATAAAATTTCTTATTTTTGCCGGATGCCGGATTGATTCCATTGGAACCGACCTCTACCGCTCCTGCAAGGTTCAGTAAAATGTAATCATCTTCCGGCTCTGCTATCGTATCAAAATCCAATGCATTTACCATTTCCAGTACGGCATCCCACGGCATAGCCTGCATGGTATCTGCCGATTCAGACTCTTTGATTTCCTTTATCTCAACGGATTTTTCCATGCCATCCAATGAAATCTGATATTTTTTATCATTTACTTTATCAAAAATAATGAATTCCGACTTTGCAGCATAACGTCCCAGAAGGTTTCCATCTTTCTCCAGATAAAATGCACCTTCCATTACCTGACAATCATCAGAAACCGAATAGCTGTCCTTTAATACTTTATCGCATTCTTTTAAGACTTCACCAATTCCCATCTGTTTTAAACGAATAGAATCTGATAATCCTATTATATTATCCACAGAACTATCTTCATCTTTACCAGCATTCTCTTCTTTCTCTATTTCTTCTGATTCTTCACCTTGTTCTTGCTGGGATTCTATTATTTGTCCAATCTGTTCCAGAAAAGAATTATTGTCTTCTATTAACCTTAGATTTGTTGTAGAAACCACTACTTTTTCTCCTAAATAGTTTTTTCCACCACAACCGGATAGAATTGAAATTAGAATAAATACTATTAAAATATTATAATTTTTCATGCACTCACCCCTTCTCTCTATATAGAAAACTAATCTATATTTTAGATATAATATTTTTTATGTATTTGTCAAGCCCTATGTGGAGATTTTTTAGGTAAATTTTTATTTCTTTCGGTGCAATTATTTTCGGTGTTCTTACCATCCGCTGTCCTATCTGCCACCGGCAGTTACATTTAAAAGATATTACGCCGGATGATTTTTGTCCATTCTGTGGGGAAAAGCTTCATATTCCGTCTGGTAATGGGATTTTGATAAAGGAAAATGGATTTGCAGGAATCTGGAAAATGCGTTATGGTATACAAAAGATGCAGGAAGGATGGTTTTGCTTTATGTTTTTTATTATGGGAATTTCAAATGGTGAGAAAAAGCTGGCTTTTGACCAGTTAGAAATATGTAATTGCTGCGGAAAATATGGACATCTGGAAGTGTATATGACTTACATGTTCTTTTCTTTCTTTTTTATTCCGCTGTTTAAATGGAACCGCCACTACTATGTGCGCATGAATTGCTGTAATGCCACCACCGAAATCAGTGCCGACTTAGGCAAGGCAATTGCCAGAGGAGAGGTTACAAAGATTCCGCTTGATACCCTGCATTTTGGTAGATATGAAAATCGTATGAAGCATTGCAGTTACTGTGGATTTACGACAGAAGAAGACTTTCAGTATTGTCCGAAATGCGGACGGGAATTGTAGTGGGGAACTGCGGCGTATAAGGTAGATGTCGCAAGCGACCGCCGCAGGCGCGAGAATGTGCCGAGGCACATTCTTTAATCCAAATACCTGACAATTATAAGAAACTTGCTTTGCTTGTTTTCTCATATTATCAGCTTTTCACATATCTTTGATTTCTGCTGTTCGGTTTATCCGGTATCGTCATCTGAATCAAATTCATTTTAAGTGATGGATGAAGATAATTTCTTCGGAATCCCTCTTTCGAACTTAATCCAAGTTTTTCCATCAACGCTTTGCTTGTATAAGGAACATCATATTCCATAGCTTCAAGCAATTTTTGTACTGCTTCCGGAAGATATTCATTTTTCTCACTAATTTGAACAGAAATATCATCCAGAATTTTATCAATTTGAGCCAGCATAAATTCAATAAAAATTGTAGACTCTCCCGCAACGTGGCACCGGGAAATGGCATCGTAATATTCATCCTGAAACTTCTCAATCTGGCTTTCAATCGGAATATATTCAAACACCGGTTTCCAGTCAGAGAGAATAGCCGTGTGCCACAGTCTTGCCATTCTGCCATTGCCATCCAAAAAAGGGTGGATAACTACAAATTCATAATGAAATACACTACTTAAAATCAGTGGATGTACATTATCCTTCGCTTCTTTCATCCAGGTAAATAACTCATCCATAAGCTGTGGTACAAGTTGTGCCGGTGGAGCCATGAAAATACATTGATTTCCATTAAAGACACCTTCTTCACCGGAACGAAATTCACCGGATTCCTCCACAAGATACTTTGTCATAATTCCATGAAATTGTTTTAACTGTCGAATGTTATAAGGATTAATTTCTGAAAGACGCTCATAAGCAGCATAGGCATTCTTTACTTCCTGAATTTCTCTTTGTTCACCAAATACAGTCTTACCGTTAATTACATCCCGAACCTGTCCAAACGTCAATGAATTGGCTTCAATTTTCAAAGAGGAATGTATCGATTTTATTCTGTTATTCTTTCTCAGGTGCGGTTTTGCTTCAAGATTACTGATTGCTGTTATACGTCCTATCTTTTCGGAAATAGATGCTACCTCTATCAGGCAACACCCGGGAATGTTTATTTCTCCATATTGGCAAATCTCGTGTACTGAGGCAGCCATACCAGGTTGACGGTTCCGATAGGACCGTTTCTTTGTTTGGCTACGATGATTTCGGAGATTCCTTTCATTTCACTGTCCTTGTTGTAATAATCATCACGGTAAATGAACATTACAACGTCGGCATCCTGCTCGATAGCTCCGGACTCTCGAAGGTCGGATAACATTGGTCGATGGTCAGGACGCTGTTCTACGGCTCGACTCAACTGGGACAGTGCCACTACCGGCACATTCAGCTCACGGGCCAGCGCTTTTAAGGAACGGGAAATATCTGAAATTTCCTGCTGACGGGATTCGGAATGTCTGCCGGAGCCGGACATCAACTGTAAGTAGTCGATGATGATTAATTTCAAATCGTGCTCTAATTTATATTTGCGGCATTTACTTCTAAGCTCGGATATAGAAATACCCGGCGTATCATCAATGATTAATTTGGAACGGCCTACGTTGCCTGCTCCTTCAATCAGCATTTCCCAGTCTGCATCTGTCAAATTACCGGAACGCAGCTTCTGGGCATCTACTCTTGATTCCAGAGAAAACATACGGTTTACCAACTGTTCCTTACTCATTTCCAGAGAGAATATTGCTGTTGTCTGCTGGGAATGAATGGCTACATACTGTGCGATATTTAATACAAACGCCGTTTTACCCATGGAAGGACGGGCTGCAATCAGAATCAAATCGGAAGGCTGCAAGCCTGCCATCTGGTAATCCAGATCCACGAAGCCGGTAGCAATTCCGGTTACGGAGCCTTTTTGCTTGGATGCTTTTTCAATCTTATCCAGTGCATTGATTACGACCTGCTTAATCGGGACATAATCTCCGCCGCCACGATTCTGCACCAGATTAAAAATGCTCTTCTCGGTATCTGCCAGAATGTCTTCAACACTTTCTTTTCCAAGATAACATTCATCTTCAATGGACTGGGTGGTCTTAATGAGCTTACGCAGAACTGCCTTCTCTTTGACGATATTGGCATAATATTTTACATTGGCGGATGTCGGTACAGATGTTACTAAGTCTCTTACAAATTCCAGGCTGCTGATTTCCGCCGGCACATCCTTTTCTTTTAACTTATTCTGCAATGTAATCAGGTCAACCGGTTCTCCTGCATTAAACAAATCCAGCATGGATTCAAATAGAATTCCATACTGCTTGTGATAGAAATCCTCTTCGATGAGAATCTCCCCGGCTGTCATAATTGCTTCTTTATCCATAATCATGGAACCGATAACTGACTGCTCGGCTTCCAGACTGTTTGGCATAATCCGCTTTACCAGTGCCTCTTCCATGGAGGTTCCTCCTAATCTACTCTTCCGTTACTTTTACACGTAATGTTGCAGTTACCTTTGGATGAACCTTAACCGGCACTTCATATACACCAAATGATTTGATGGCTTCTTTTAACTGCATTTTCTTCTTGTCTAACTCAAGACCCAGCTGATCATGCGTTGCCTGGGAAATCTCTTTGGTGGATACAGAACCAAAGGTTCTTCCGCCTTCTCCGGCTTTCATTTTCACTTCTACGGTCTTATACTTTATCTCATCTGCCAGCTTTAATGCTGCCTGATAATTCTCTTCTGCAACCTTATCTGCATGTTTGTTCTGCAGCTTTAAGTCATTTAAGGTCTTGCTGTTTGCCTCAACTCCCAATTTCTTCGGAATTAACTGATTTCTTGCGTATGCATCGCTTACATTTACTACCTCACCTTTTTTTCCAAGGGATTTTACATCTGCTAATAAAATTACTTTCATTCTTCTATATCTCCTTCCTCAAGCATTTCGTCGATGGTGTCTTCTATGATGCGTTGTGCCTGGGACACGGTACAGTCACGAAGCTGGCAGCCTGCCATATTCAGATGTCCGCCTCCCCCAAGACGTTCCATGATTTTCTGCACATTGATTTCATCGATGGAACGGGAACTTACATATATTTTGCCCTGATATTCGGTTAATACAAAGGACGCTTTGATTCCGACAATATTTAACAGCTCATCTGCCGCCTGGGCTCCTACGATGGTAGGGCTTTCAATCTTATCTGCCGGACAGATGGAAATGGCAAATGCACCGCGGTATACTTCCGCATGGCGGACCACTTCTGCTCTGGCTTTGTAAGCATCCATATCATTTCGAAGCATTTTTCTTACACGGGTTACTTCCGCTCCGCAGCGTTTCAGATAAGCAGCTGCTTCAAAGGTACGGACACCGGTCTTGGTCATAAAGTTGCTGGTATCGATTAAGATTCCAGCATAAATACAGTCCGCTTCGTGGGGTGCCAGCTTGATATTTTCTGTAAAATACTGCAGCACCTCTGCTACCATTTCACAGGTAGAAGATGCATACGGCTCAATATAGGAAAGTACCGGATTGGAAATGACCTCACTGCTCTGGCGGTGATGGTCAAATACTACGATACTGTCGGTCCGCTTCAAAAGACCCGGACACTCCGTATGGCTCGGACGGTTTACATCCACCACCATAACCAGTGTGTTATAATCCGTCAGCTCCAGCGCACGTTCACTGGAAACAAACATATCCGGCGGATAACCCTTCTCTGTGGTAAAACCTTCCTTCAATGGACGAAGGGATGAAGTTACCTGGTCTAAAACAATCTGCGCTTTCTTTCCTAATACTCTTGCGGCGCAGTAGATTCCGATTGCCGCACCAAAAGCGTCTGTATCGGAAATAGAATGTCCCATAATCATAACATGCTCACGGCTCTCGATAATCTCCCGCAGTGCATGGGCTTTGACTCTTGCTTTTACACGGGTGTTCTTCTCTACCTGCTTGCTGTTACCGCCATAGTAGACAACATTTTCACCCTCTTTGACTACCACCTGGTCGCCGCCCCGACCCAGTGCCAGGTCGATTGCCATACGGGAATATTCATAATTCTGATTATAAGTATCACCGCCGACACCGATTCCGATACTTAAAGTCACCGCCATTTCATTTCCGACTTTGACAGTCTTAACATCTTCAATCAGGCTGAACCGGTCGCTCTGCAGCTCCGCAAGATATTTATGCTGGAATACCACAAAGTATTTATCCTTCTCAATCTTACGCACCAGCGCATCCATTTTCGTAAAATACTGGTTTACCTTCCGGTCAATCAATGCCACTAAAAGAGAACGTTTTACGTCTTCAATACTGTCTAACGCCTCGTCATAGTTGTCTATGTATACAAGACCTGCCACCAGCTTCTGTTCTTCATTTTCACGGATGTAATTATAAAGCTCTGTCTCATCAAAAAGGTACAGCGCTGTCAGATACTGTTCATCCTCTTCAATAGATACAATGCTGCTGTTTTCCGCCATTTCCTCAAAATAAATCTTGCTCATTTCAATACGGAAATTATGCTCCTGCCAGACCATATTTACATCTTCCACGAACTGCTCCTGCTGAATCAGCTCTCTGGTAATGCCCGGGAAAATGCTGGTGATGGATTTATGGAAATTTTTGGTCTTTCCTGTAATCTCCGTAAATTTCTCATTGACCCAGAGAACCTTTCCGTTATAGTCCAAAAGTGCATACGGTATTTCGAATTCATTGAGCAGCTTCTTCTGCACCGTTCCGTACTGAGTGGCAAAATTAATCAGCTCATTCACCAGCACCGGTTTATTAACATTATAAGATATCACCACAACAATGAGATAAATCCCAAGGAAAATGGATACCAGTAACGCTGCCCCTTCATTTACAAAATACATCGGCACGTTCATGCATGCCAGCAAAATAGTAAGCATCAGCGGCCAGTACATATAATTTTTCAGATGACCCTTCAGCTTGATTTTTTTCTTCATAAATTTCTCCTATATAAATGCGGATATTTTTACACAATTGTTACGACCACATACATATACAGAGTGTATTATAGCATTGTTTTATCTGTTTTACAATTCGCTTCCGGCATGAATCTTCTTTTCGTAGGATAAAAGCAGGTTTTCTATCTGTAATCCGATGCTTTCCGGGAAAGTTCCGGCATACTTCAGTGGTATTTTTATCCAGAAATCAAGATTCTGATAGCGTTTCTGTCCTCTGGTATTCGCCCTGTCCTGTTTTGCTGCCACCCGGATTTTCACCTGCGCCCGTTTCTGCTCCAGCAGCGGCACCAGAATATAATAAAACCGGTCATCTTTTAATGAAAGATAACCTGCTGCCTCGCCGGACTGCTTCTTTATTTCTTATTGGCTTACTTCTTCTTTGCCATCAAAATAATCTTTTACCATCTTCACCACGACACCGGACAATAAGAATACGGCAATCAGGTTCGGGATTACCATAAGTCCGTTAAAGGTCTCTGCTATACTCCACATCAGTCCCAGATTCATAGTTGCACCCACGATGGCAACCAGTGAATAAAGGAGCATAAATGGCTTATTGGCTCTGCTTCCAAACAGGAATTCTATACAGCGGGTTCCGTAAAGTCCCCAGCCAATAATCGTTGAAAATGCAAAACAGCACATGGCAACTGCAGTAAAAATAGACACCCAGCCGCCATATACAGAAGTAAATCCGCTGATGGTAAGTTCTGCGCCTGCTGCCGCACCATATCCAACCGGAACTCCACTGCAAAGAATGACAAGTGCAGTTAAAGTACAGATTACAATGGTATCTACAAATACTTCAAAAATTCCAAAGAAGCCCTGTTTTACCGGTTTTCTGGTGTCTGCACAGGCATGTGCAATAGAGCCGGTACCAAGTCCTGCTTCATTGGAAAAGATTCCACGGGATACTCCTTTTTTCATACTCATAAAGAAACTTCCCACTGCACCGCCTGTTACGGCTGCCGGGTCAAATGCGCCCCGTATAATAGAAGAAAATACGGTCGGAATGCTTCCTATATGTACTACTACGACACCTACTGCCAGCAGAATATACATAATTGCCATAAATGGCACCAGTTTCTCTGTCACCTGTCCGATTCTCTTGATTCCGCCCAGGAGAATCAGTGCAATCAGAACCGCCAGTACGATTCCGATAACAAGATTTAAGGTTGCTGCTCCATCTTCTGAGAGTAGATTATAATTATATAATGCAGAATCAATTGCTGTTGTAATGGTATTGACCTGTGTGGCATTACCGGTTCCGAATACCGTCAGCACACCAAATGCAGAAAACAGATATGCCAGCCAGTGCCAGTGTTTCTTTAATCCATTTTTGATGTAATACATTGGTCCGCCAACGTAATCGCCCTCTTTATTTCTTTCCCGGAAATGCACCGCAAGGGTTACTTCCGAGAATTTGGTACACATTCCCAGCAATGCGGATATCCACATCCAGAATACAGCTCCCGGTCCACCAATGGCTATCGCACCTGCCACGCCGGCTACATTTCCGGTTCCTACTGTTGCCGCCAGTGCCGTACAGACTGCCTGGAATGGAGTCAGTGCTCCGTCAGAGGCTTCTCTTTTCTTGAGCATCCGCCCTAATGTAATTTTCATCGCATATGGGAATTTACGAATCTGTAGAAAGTTGGTCCGGATACTCAAATAAAGTCCGACCCCGATAATGCAGATCATGGCTGGAACGCCCCAGATGAAATTATTCACTGCACTGTTGATGGATTCAATCATTGCTAACATTATGTGTTCCCCTTTTATCTTATTTTCCGGTGGGATGGAGGGGGAAAAACATATCCGGAGAGAAGATTATGAAAATCAGGTTTTCGGATGTCTCCTTTCCACCCTTCATCCCACCTGTAAAGTCAGTGTAACGCATGAATTATAGCATAATTTTTCTCAATTTACCATGACTTTAAACAGAATATAAGCCCGGGTGAATGCAGATTTTCTCTCCGTTGCGGAGAAGATAAATATCCTGTCCGCTTCCGTTAAATAATATTTTTTCATCCACGCTGGTATATACGCTTTTTACTGCCATAAGATAATGGCAGACCTCTGCATTGGTAGCATACCAGATATCTTCCCTGCCGCCTGTCATTTTGCAGAATTCTTCTATCACATCCCAGTTCTTATCCCGGTCAAATTCATAGCTGTGTCCCCAGACATAGAAAAGATACTGGAACTGTGGCAGATCAAAGGCAAGAAATTCTTTCGCATGTTCGAGCAGTCTGTTGTTATGGTGACAGGTAGGATTCCATTCATAGAAATCCTGCGGATGCGTGTATTTTCCGCTGTCCGTTGCTGTTCTGGCATAATGGATGCCAAGGGAGGGAAGAAGTGTTTTTATTTCATGGCTGTAGGAACCATTCGGATAAGCATGACCGCAGACGATTTTTCCGGTCAGTTCTTCCAATGCCTCGCGGTCGTTTAATATTTCTTTTACTACATCTGTCATAGGACAGCGGGCTATGGTCAGATGTTCCACGCCATGGGTTGCAACTTCATGTCCCTTATAAAGCTCTGCTATCCTGTCTTTTCCAATTCTTCTCTCTTCCTGCATACAGCCAGAATTCAGGTTGAAGGTTCCCCGAATTCCATAGCGGTTCAATATTTCCAGTAAATGCACATCTGACCATAAGCCATCATCATAGCTTATGGTCAGTGCTTTATTCCGGAAACCCGGATATGTATAATAAATCACAATGCAATTTCCTTAAGATCAGCAAATGTTGTCATCGGATAATCCGTTTTCTCATAGAAAGCGGCATCTCCGATTCCGGCAGCCTTCATTCCACCGCGTTTTGCTGCTTCAATTCCGGCAACTGCATCCTCAACTACCAGACACTCTTCTGGTGGAAGTCCGATATACTCTGCCGCTTTTAAGAATACTTCCGGGTCAGGTTTGGATTTTGTAATATTGGTGCCGTCAGAAACTGCATCAAATACATCATCCAGTCCTACCTGTTTTAAAATAAATTTGGTATTCTTGCTGGAAGAACCAATCGCAACTTTTATGCCTGCTGCCTTTAATGCAGCTAAGGTCTCCCGGACTTCACCTGTTACATCATCCGGTGTCATGCTCTTTAATTCTTCTTTATAGTAATTATTTTTTTCTTCTGCCAGTGCTTCCTTTTCTTTCTGGGAAAGTGCCGGTCCATGGTAGTTTCTTAAAATAATTTCAAGGCTTTCCATTCTGCTTACACCCCGCAGCAGATTGTTAATCTCTTCATTAAAGAGAATGCCGCATTCATCAGCTATTTTCTTCCATGCACGATAATGGAGCTTATCGGTATGAACCAGTACTCCATCCAGGTCAAATAAAATTCCTTTAAATTTCATCTTATCCCTCCAAATCTGCCACCCATTTTCCAGCTAATGTTATCCAGTCCTGACAACGTTTCTGAATACCGAATCCTGTCTCCGTAATCTGCGTTTCTTCATTGGCAAGCGAAAGTCCATGCAGTCCTTCCGGGAAAATGTGAGCTTCCACGGAAACCTGATTCTTTACCAGTGCTTCCGTAAACATCAGTGTATTCTGGATTGGCACCGACTGGTCCGTTAAGGTATGCCAGATAAACACCGGCGGCACCTGCTTTCCTACCTGATGCTCCAGACTTAAAAGCTCTTCTAATTCTTTGCTCTTTTTCGTTCCCATCAGGTTTTCAATGCTGCCGTGATGTGCATATGTTCCAGATGTAATTACCGGATAAGAAAGCAGTAATCCATTTGGTCGCATCTGCTCTGCGGTAAGTCCTGTTTCTTTTGCAAGCCAGTCCTTATCCCAGAAGACCCCAAGACTTGCTGCCAGATGACCGCCGGCGGAAAATCCGGATACGATAATTTTATCCGGCTTAATGCCATATTCTTTTGCATGCTCTCTTAAATATGCCACACTCCATGCCAGTTCGCAGAGGGACTGGGGAAATTCTGCAGGAGCTACGCTGTAGCGCAGGACGCAGGCATGAAATCCTCTGGCAATATACTGTACTGCAACCGCTTCTGCCTCCCGGTCGGAGGTAAATTCATAGCCTCCGCCCGGACAGATAAGTACCAGCGGGCGGGTGCGGTTACTGTCGATTTCTTCAAAATTATCTAATATATAAGTATACAATCTTGCATCCGTTGCCTTCGGCGTCTGAACCGGAATAATATTGTATTTCATAGCTTCACCTTCTTTTTATTTTTCTCTTAATTTTCCTGATATGGTACTTCCACTTTCTGATTAGCTGCTTCTAACACATACTCTTTTCCATATAATTCCACGGTAATGGCTGTGCCTTCTAACTGTTCAATACTGCAGGTCTCTTTATTTACGCTGACCTCTAAGAGGCTTCCGTGATAACGGATACGGAAATGATAACCCTGCCAGTTTTCTGGCAAAGCCGGTGCTAAGAAAAGCTTGTCCTCTTCTGCCTGCACTCTGGCAAATCCATTGACAATTGCCATATAGCTTCCACCCATATTTGCTGCATGTATTCCATCCTTGCTGTTCTTGTGGGTATTCAAAAGGTCCATCTTGGCAGAGTCGCCAAAGTAATAGTATGCCTTATCCTTTAAGCCCAGTCGGGATGCCATGATACTGAATACACAGGTGGAAAGGGATGAATCATGGGTTGTAATTTTCTCATAATAGCGGAAAGAGTTCTCTTCTGTTTCTTTGTCCTGATAATCCGGAAAAAGATAATGTGCTAACACTGTATCTGCCTGTTTACATACCTGATAACGGTATAAATGTAACGGATGATAATGCAGTAACAGAGGGAATTCTTCCTGTGGTGTGTGCTCTAAATCCCAGATTGGTTTCTGCAAGAAGGAGTCATCCTGCGGATTGATGCCAAGGGTTTCATCATATGGAAGATACATCTTTTCTTCCGCTTCCTTCATTGCCTGAATTTCTTCCTCTGTCAGGTCATTTTCTTTTACAAACTGCTGGTAAGCATCCTTTTCCTCTGCCAGGCGTTGGATAAATTTCAGACACCACTGCATGCTGTATTTTGCGCTGGCATTGGTATAATAATTGTTGTTTACAATACAGGTATATTCATCCGGTCCGGTTACATCATTGATTACAAAGCGGTCTTTATAGTAGTTTCCTACATCAAGCCACAGCCGGTTGGTCTCTAAGAGAATCTTTAAACCCATTTCCTTGATGAATTCCCAGTCACCGCTGGTCTTATAATATAAAATAACTGCGTATGCAATATCTCCATCAATATGATACTGGGCTGTTCCGGATGGGAAATAACCGGAACATTCTTTGCCGGTAATGGTACGCCATGGATAGAGTGCACCTTTTTTATGTCCTAATAAAGCCGCATTTTCTTTGGCTTTTCCCAATGTCTTATAGCGGTATTCCAAAAGCTTTCTAGCGATTGCCGGATTGGTCATGGCAAAATACGGTACCATAAACATTTCCGTATCCCAGAAATAATGTCCTTCGTAGCCTTCACCACTTAAGCCTTTCGCCGCAATGCTGGAATATCCGTCGTAACCGGCTGACTGCAGAAGCTGATACATATTAAAGCAGAGGGATTCATTTAAGTCTCTGTCTCCCACGATTTCCATGGAAGAGTTGTTCCAGAACTCTTTTAAATATTCCTGCTGTTTTTTATAATAAGAAGCAATTCCCTGCTCCACTACTTTGGAAAGCTTCTCGTCTGCGGCTTTTCTGCAATCCTCTTCCCGGATAGAATCTGTAAAAATACTGTATTTTATGATTCTTACTTCATCTCCCGGCCGTATATCAAAGCGGTAGCTTACGTCCATTGCATGTGCGGTCTCATCATAGGTTACTACTTCTGATGGCTGGCGCTTCTGGTTAACAGTGACTATGTTTGCCACTGCACTTGCCACCTTAAGATGGCTCTCTATGGTAGAACTTACGAGACATGCACCGGATTCGCATATGTGAACATCTTCTTTTTTCAAATGATTGTGGCTTTCCCCTGCCAGTCTTGGGTCATTTGGATTAAAATAATTTCTGACCAGTCCTAAATGTCTGGAATGTATTTCTACTGTTCCGGAAAAATCAATGGACTGGAAGCAATAATCAATGGTAAAAAGGGAACGTTCTTCAAAGGAAGCCATTCTTGTAATATTAAAATGAAGCTGCTTTCCTTCCTTGTTGCTCCAGTCTACTTCACGTCTGGTAATTCCTTTTTCCATATCCAGCGTTCTTACATAACGGCAGTCTGCGTCATCCGCCATGGAAAATTTCTGCCCGTCAAAGGACACCTCTATGGTCTGGGTATCTGCCACATTTAACATACTCTCTTTGTCTTCCACGAGATTGCAAAGTTTTTCTGCCTGCTTCATAGGTGCAATATCATAAAAGCCATTAATATACATGCCCCGCATGGTGTCGAAATCTGCTGGAACGCCTTCTTCCAGGGTGCCGCGTACTCCGATATAGCCATTGGCATTATGAAAAATTGTTTCCTGCAGCTGCAGGCTCTTCTCATTTAATCCAATTCCTGTTACCTGATAAATTTTACTCATATACGCTCCCTCTCTTTAACCCTTTACTGCACCGGCTGCTACACCTTTGATAATATGTTTCTGGCAAAGCAGATAGAAAATGATAACCGGAATAATGGTAAATGTCAGTGCCGCCATTGCCATATTCCACTCGATGGTATACTGTCCAAAGAACAGTGACATTGCCAGCGGAATGGTCTTATTTTTGATACTGGTCAGTGTCAGTGATGGTAATAAGTAGTCGTTCCAGATCCAGATAACATCCAGAATAATTACAGTTACGGTAATGGATTTTAAAATTGGGAATACAATTCTCCAGAATAGCTGCCAGGTATTACATCCATCAATAATTGCGGCTTCCTCTAAGGATACCGGAACGGAGGATTTGATAAATCCATGGAATAAGAACACACCCATGCCGGCGCCAAAGCCTACATACATAAAGATTAATCCACCTAAGGAATCTTTAAACGGAATACCGAAGAATTTCCCAAACTGATTCATTTCCTGCATCAATGGCATCATAATGGTCTGGAACGGAATCAGCATGGTAAGAATCAGAAGTCCGTATAAGAATTTACTTAATTTATTATTAGAGCGGACAAACATCCACGCTGTCATAGCACTCAGTAATACGATAATTCCTACTGCAATTACTGTTACGATGATGGAATTCTTAAATGCCATTAAAAAATCCATTTTCTTTAAAGCGCCCTGGAAATATTCCAGTGTAAAATGTTTTGGAAAGGCGAAGATATTTTCATATAATTCTGCACGGCTCTTGAAGGCATTTACGATTACCATATATACCGGAACCAACCATACGCAGCACAACAATATTACCAGAATATTTACGATTATTTTTCCAACTGGTTTTCTCTTCATTATGCTGACACCTCCTTATCGCCAGTAATCTTAACCTGAATTAATGTAATCAATGCAATGATGACAAAGAATACGATTGCTTTTGCCTGTCCATATCCGAAATGGCTCTTGGTAAAGATTTCATTAAAAATATTCATGGACACCATTTCTGTTGAGTTGTTTGGTCCACCGCCTGTCAGTGAAACGTTTACATCATAAATCTTGAAACAGTTGGATAATGTTAAGAACAGACATATTGTAATGGATGACATAATCAGCGGAAGCTTAATGTTGATTAAAGTTCTCCAGAAGCCTGCCCCGTCAACCTCTGCAGCTTCGATTACATCATCGGAAATTGCTTCTAATCCTGCGATATATACAATCATCATATATCCTGCCATCTGCCATGTAGATACTACAATCATGGCACAGAAAGCCATTTTCTTATTTACAAGCCAGTTAAAAAATATGTTTGTTAATCCGGTCATATCTCCGATTGTACTCATTGCGTCTCCAAGAACGTACTGCCAGATATAACCTAAAATCAATCCACCAATCAGGTATGGTAAGAATAACATGGTTCTTGCCACATTACGCACCTCCAGTTTGGTTGTTACCAATACTGCAAATGCCAGTGCCAGTACATTGACAATTACTACAGTAATTAATGTAAATAATGTTGTTCTTACTAATGATGTCAGAAATTGTTTATCCGAAAAAATCTTTGCATAGTTGGACAATCCTACAAATACCTTTTCACTTTTTGCCAGTCCATCCCAGGATACAAGGGAATAACCCATTCCCGTGAAAAACGGAATGATTACTATAATGCAAAACATAATCATCAATGGAGCGGTAAATAATGCATACCAGCCTTTTTTTATCTTCATCTTTGTCCCTCATTCCTTTTCTAAAGTGAACAGGTGCTGCCAAAGGCAACACCTGCAATTAATGTTTACTCATTTGCTGCTGTTACGAATGAATCATTTAATGCTCTTAAGAATTCATCGGTTGTCATATCCGAGGAGAAGTATTCCTCTGCGTTCTGTACCAGGTAAGTTGTGATGATACCTGCAGGCCACTCCTCATTGAATGTCCAAGGAATGATGTTGCCTTCTGCGATTGCATCAGATACTGCCTGTGATAATGGGTCTAAGTTATCAGCTTCCATACCATCTACTACCGGAATGAATCCAAATTTGTTGGTAAGGTAATCAGCTCCTGTTTCACTTGTATATAACCAGTTTAAGAAATCTTTTGCTAACTGTTTGTCACTGTCACTTGCGTCTGTATTTACACACCATACAGATGGAATACCGACTGCGATGGATTTGTTGCCTGCGATTGGTAATGGAGCAATTCCCATATCAAAGTCTACATCATAGGATGAAAATAGGGAGTAGCACCAGTTACCCTGATGAATCATTTCTGTTTTACCGGTTGCAAAGTCACCACAGTTGTCATCATAAGATACTTCCAGTGGATTCTTCTGGTTCTCTTTGATTGCTTCGAAAATCTGTCCAAGTTCCTGGAACTCTTTTACGTCAGCGATGTTTACCTTTCCATCGTATACATCCTGACAGAACTGTGCCGGATCATCCTGTAATGCGAATGGAGTATTTAAAATCTGTCCGATTAAGAAGTACGCTTCCTGTGAAAGTCCAAGTCCTGTCTCCCCATCGGCTGCTGCATCTTTGATAGTCTGAACCAATGCATCGGTTGTATTAATCTGGTCTTCACTGATTAAGTTTTTGTTATAAACCAGTCCGAAGCCTTCTGCTGTCATCGGAACACCGACTGTCTTATCATCGCTCTTTGCAATAAGGTCATCATTAATCTTGTCTAAGAAACTCAAATCACTTAAATCCTCTAAGTAAGCGGACATTTCCGCAATCTCTGTGCTGGAAGAAAGTGAAAATACGGTAGGACCGGATTCACTTGACATATAAGTCTTTAAGTTCTGGTAATAATCATCTCCGGAAATCTGCCAGACTTCTACTTCTACACCGGTCTCTTTTTCATAGTCTTTAGCAAGTTCTTTCAACTGATCATAAATCTCTGTTTTCTGCTGGAAGATGGTAATCTTTCCTTTACTCTCTCCGCTTGCGCCCTCTGTATTGGAAGCATCAGATCCTCCCTTAGAACCGCATCCTCCTAATACCATGGAAGCACCTAAAACTGTTGCCAATACTAATGATACGATTTTTCTCTTCTTCATTTTGTACCCTCCTTGTGTTGCTTTGTTTTTGATAACTATACTTTACATAAATTTTACTAATTCGTCAATCCTCTTCGTTATCTTTCTACCTTTTTCACTGTTTTTACATGGTTTTGTTGTGCAAAACGACCGTTTCAAGACTTGTTTTTAGTAAATTTAGTAAATATTTACCTTTTTTTAGTAAAACAAGCAATATTATTATAGTAAATTTTCGCTACTCTCACAAACTACACGAAACACGCTTTGCGAATTTCTCGCTACTCGCGAAAAAAAGAAGAACCCTCTGTACCAGAAGATTCTTCCATGTCCTATTTTTTATCTTATTTTCTATCGTGTGGTCTTTCTCCAGTGAACCTTCGCGGCAATCTTAAAGGTGTCAAAACTGCAGCTTCCCGCAATATTCTGAAGCAGAAACTGGGCCGCCAGATAGCCTCTCTCATAATCCGGGATATCTACCGTGGTAAGTCCCATCAGTTCTGACATCTCGGTTCCATCGAATCCGGTTACTGCTATATCATCCGGAATCTTAAGACCTTCCTGCCGCAGTGCCTTCATTGCTCCGATTGCCATATTGTCATTCGCACAGACTAACACTTCCGGAATATTATCTGATAAAAGCATCAGTCTTGCTGACTGATAACCGCTCTTTTCATAATAATCTCCCAAGAAATAATTTTCCCGGCTGAATGTAATTCCATTTTTCTGCAATACATCTTTTAATGCCCGATAACGTTCCTGGTTATCCAGCGTATCTATTCCTGCAATATATCCAAAGCGGCGATAGCCTTTATCCACCAGCCCCTGCACCAGCTCTGCCATTGGCGCATAGTTATTGACTACCACGCTCTTAATATTCGGCACATCCATAATCCGGTCCAGTGCCACAATGGGATAACCTTCATTTGCCTTCTGGATTAAAGTGGAATTCTTACATTTCATATCCAGCATGATGGTTCCGCAAGTCAATGCCGGGTCCATAAATTTTTCACAGGATTTATTGGTACATATCATTAAATCATATCCTCTGGAATACACATAATCGCTGATTCCATGAATGATTTTCAGATAAAAGTTACGCTCATAATCACTGAAATTAAAAAGAATGGTATTGGTATCTTCTGCCGGCTTCTTATTTTTCCCCTTGTTAATATCATAGCCATTTTCCTTGCAAATCTCTAAGATCCGCTGTCTTGTCTCTTCCCCCACATTATTCCGGTGATTCAGTACATTGGATACGGTTGCCGGTGATACATTCGCCAGCTTTGCAATTTCTTTTACTGTCATACGCTTCCTCACTTTATTTTCTGCTCCCAAAGTAAATAATTACCTTTGTTTAACACCTCTTCAGTAAACGTATCACATTTTTTATATAAATTCAACTGAATGTTATAACAAAAAATGTGCCTTGGCACATTCCCGCGCCTGCGGCGGTCGCCTGCGACATCTACCTTATACGCCGCAGTGCGCATCCTCGCGGAGCGTTTTTTACTTTACAGGAAAGCAATTTCCTGATTAGAACGCTCATCTGCTATCAGCCGGTCAAATCGTCTTTCTTTTACAATCGGAAGCAGCTCATCCAAAAGCTGAAATGCATACTCTTTCCGGTCACTTAAGAAATAGCTGACTGCACACAAAAGATTCATTTCACATAAATCCATGACGCGGTCACCCTTTCGCAGCGGCTCCCTCAAATACTCTGCCAGCGAAAGCATTGCCAGATATTTTTCTTCCAGAATATATGCCCGCATCTTTATCATATATTTATAGGTATCCAGCATATTCAGTTCTCCAAATTCGCTGGGCGCCTCATTTTCCATCCATTCCGTTACTGTATCCACATCACCATCATACAACAGTCCCCAGGCTTTCATTGCTCCGAAATTCTCTAAAAGCCATCTACTCTGTTCCTTATGAAGCCTCTGATATATCTCTTCCAGAATCGGATATACCACCGCTATCTGTCCGGTTGCTATCATAATCCGCATCTGAAGGCTCAAAGCAATAAACAGAACAGCAATTTCGCCTTCTTTTTCTATAAATGGAATAATTCCAACTAATGTAGTAATTGCTTCAAAACATTCATCTCTCTGATAGCATACTTCTGCATAAGTTATTTCTGCAATTCCAAGGGAACTGTCTCCATAGAAGCATTTTACCCAGTCCTTTAGCTGTTCCTTCCGGTCATGCACATAATTTCCATACATGGTCATATCCCGGTTTTTCATGCATTCCCCTCCGACACGATTCAACACTTTTTATCTGTTTTTATAATAATTACGAATAACCTGCCTGTAAACTACCCGAAAGTGTAGGTTTTTCATTTACCCGGGAATTTTTTAAAACAGGGAATTTAAAACACTTGACCGGAAGATAAGTTAAAGTGCAAGAATTGCACTGCACAGTAAAACAGCAAGAGTCAGCTATTGCAAACTCTTGCTGTTCGAATATACCTTTAAAAAAGGGACTATTAATATTTCTATTTTCTCTGTAACCGCTTCTGCAGCACGCCCTTTGGATCTTTGATTAAAAACATTATCAGCCAGATGATTAATCCCAAGACCACTACGGATATTCCAAGAAAGAAATCATTCAGCATGTCCACCGGTTCCGGTGTAAAATACGCCGCCTTTAATTCTATGTACTCAACTACCGCATCTACCAGCCACATCAGTGTGGCGCCCCAGTACATAAGACTTAAGGTTCCTATTCGCATCTCGTTGGTGCCGTCCTTAAAATACCATACCAAAGTTACAATCACTGCCGCAATGGCTGCTGTAAGTAAAGTCATTACTGTATCTCCTTACCTGTTCCGATAACCGGACGTTTCTCGATGACATTGGATACTGCTACCATACCAGCCCACACAGCCGTAACAAGTACTGCCATGGCAACACCAGTTGTTGCCATCTCATGGAGCATTGCCATCGCATCCTCCGGATTTCCTGCTGCTGTTAAAAATGGGAACCATGGTGTCACTTCGCCATGCCAGATATGTTCAAATGCCAGCAGCGCAGAACCGCCCCAAAGCATATGGTTTAACCATTTTAATTTATGAGAAAATGGTGTCTTACTGCTCTCACTTAAGGTAACTTCCTCTTTATTTATGCGTTCCTCTTTCCCCTTTACTACATGCTCTGCAATTGTGGTAACCGCAGCTTCCGTTGCCGGAACTAAAAAACATGCCATATTTATATCCTCCTTATAAAACTGATACTTTTATTATATGAGGGAATTTTCTCAAAGTCAATTGTATTCGGCTGTTTCTGCGGGTTTCTTTCTACTGCATTTTTGCTCGAAGATATATACTATCACCGTAAGAATTGCGGAAGTTATCAACAAAAAGTAGAAATTTATTCCACGGGATACACACATGGATGCTGTAAGATAAGTGCCCGGAAATACTCCCGCGAAAATGCTCTTATACATCAGCTCCGTAATTCCCTGTGCTCCCGGCAGTGGCAGCATGTCCACGGCGATATAGACGGATGCCTGGAGCATCATGACTGTAAGCACATCTGTGCCTTTTAAATGAAAGCCAAGATATACAAGATAAGTCAGGAAAAATACACTGCATCTTTGCAGCACAGTGAATAATGTGGCCGCCACGATTTTTCCCTTATGTCCGGCAAAAAACTGCACGGTCTCACGGTATTTTTCCACAAAGCCGGAGAGTTTCCCGATTCGCTCCTCCGAATACTTCAGCAGATGAATCCGCACGCAGAACCGCTCTACTCCTGTCACAATATTGTGAAACAGCTTTGGCCCGAACATCACGATTAAAAGAAAAATCACCAGCACTGTATTTAACAGAAGTCCCAGATAAAAAAGCCACATATAGCTTCCCAGATAATTCTTTAGCGGATGATAGCCAAACAGCAGCATGAAAAGTCCAATCACCACCAGCACAAATTTGTAAAGCACTGCTACCGTCATTAAGACCACAGTACTTTCCGATATTTTTAACCCATCCTTTTTCATATGATAGAGCTGCATCGGCTGTCCGCCTGTAGCGGACGGTGTGATTCCCGAATAGAAAAATCCGATAAAGGAATATTTGATACACCTGCCTGCTGCAACGGGATTTCCCAGTGCCCGCAGAAGATAGCAGATCATCAGCCCTTCTGCCGATACGAAGAAAATCCCCAGACCCATGGCCCCAAAGAGATACCACGCATCCATTTTTCTTACTGCCTTTGCAACCTCTGTCATATCATTTCCCTTACAGATAGCAGAGAAAGTCAGTGCCGCCAGTAAGAGAAACAGCAGGACACTGATGAGATTCTTTTTATTCTTATGCAATTTCTGTCCGATACTGCTCCATACGGATGAGCTGCTTAAGTTCTCCTTCATAGATGACCTCTTTCTGCTCTAATTCATAAAAATCTTTTGGAGTTACCAATGAAAAATGCTTCGAAAAAAGCTTTAATCCATTCTCCTCTAGCACACGGGCAATAAAGGAGGAACAGGTATAGCGTTTCTCCCGGAAGAATTCCTTCTGCAATAAAATAAAAGGCAGCCCTGCGATGCAGTAATGATATTTGTAGCGGTTTTCATAGCATTTTTTCAGCTGCTTTCTGATATTTTCCTTCTGCTCCTCCGTGCAGTCTATGGCAAATATCATATAACGCGCCGTTGGAAATGCCCGCATGATTTTCTCCTTTTCTTCCCGCTCGAAGCCCGCCAGAAGCGGTATTGAAGGAAATCTTCTTCCCACACTGTAGCACTCATCCAGCATCTCGTCCATGCCAAGCACCACATGTATGTAATCCTGCCGGATGGCTTTGCGGATCATCCACGCAAACAGCCCCGGAGTATCTACTAATCCGATGTATAATTTTTCCATTTTCTTATCCTCTTATACGATTTCTGCTGTTTCTTACTGGAACTGGTACATTTTCCGTGCCAGGCGATAGCCGGTCAGGGTTACAAAGCCGCCTGCCGCACCACCCGGCAGATAAGTAAATCCGCTTAATCTCCGGTATTTTAAAATGCTATAAAGCTTTGGATGCAGTGCCTTTATATGCTCCCAGAGATTCTCCCGTTTCGCATAAGCTTCCTTATCTCCAATCAGCAGCAGGTGGATGGAAGAAATTGCCATCATGATAGAGATATTTCTTGTCATATAGGCTGCCAGCTTCGGATAAGTTTTTGACACCTCACCAAGGTTCACGCAGTCTGACACCAGTTTGGTTACCTTAATCTGCTGGTCAATCCGCTTCATTAAGACTTTTTCATTTACGGACTGGTCATCTCTTCCCAAAAAATAGTGATACAAATCCAGATTCAGATAGCAGATATTTTTTACATAAGGTAATGGTTTATATGCAAATATGTTATCCACATAAAAAGTATGCTTCGGCAATTGCAGCCTGCAGTCCCGCAATATCTGGGTGCGGTAAAGCAACGCATGCATCACAAGGTACTGGGACGGCTTAAAATTGCCCATGTCATTCCAGGTACAAAGCTTCTTCTCCGGAAATACATTGGTATAGCGCATTGGCTTTGTCCTGTTCTCATAAAGGTGGTCATAGACGTAATTGCAGACTACCAGATCCACTTCTTTTTCCTGCCATTCCCATTCCCGAAGCTCTGAAAGAAGCTCCTTTAAGCTTTCCTCATCCAGCCAGTCATCAGAATCCACTACTTTAAAATAAGTCCCTGAAGCTGCCTCAAGTCCTGCATTTACGCCGGAACCATGTCCACCGTTTTCTTTATGTATGACTTTCACAATATCCGGATATTCCTTTGCATACTCGTCAGCAATCTCTCCGGTTCTGTCGGTAGAGCCGTCATCTACAATGATAATTTCCCCTTCCTCCTTGCATACCAGAAGGGAATCTATGCAACGTTTCATATAATCCTGTGAATTGTAACAAGGTACTGTAAATGTAATTTTCTTCATTTTCCTAACCTCCTGTATCTCTGTTTACTAAAACGAATGAACTTTCCTTTTATCTTCAATTTTCTTTTTGTGTATTACTCCATTAATACAATTACACAATTAAAGCAATTTGTCAATTTACATTTCCTTAAGATTTGTTAAACAATAAATAACAAATTTTTAAATCCGGCTTTTAAAATCTTATGTTTGACAAATTTTAAGTTACCCCCTATAATGGGGATAATTAAGGCAGTTACAGGCTTTGATGGGAACGAGTAATAGCAAAGGAAACCTACAGAGAGTCACCGGTTGCTGAGAGGTACAGGGGCAGCTTGTTATGAATACATCCCGGAGCTTCGCACCAAATATTCTATATTTGTCAAATCAAAATTAAACTTTACAAATGAATGGTTTGTGCAAATTTGAATGAGTAGGCTGCGACGGATTAGCACACGTTATCGATGCGTAAGTTGCCGGATATCCCTAAGGCACTGCAGTTGGCAGTACTGTCGGTGGAGGACACTTACTGAGGCAGGTTATGCGAATAATCTGTGAAAAAAGGTGGTAACACGAGACTTCGCCCTCGTCCTTTCATAGGACGGGGGCTTTTTTATGCGGGAAACAGGATAAAAATATTTCCCGGAATTTTAAAAAATACATTTTCAGAAAGGATTTTTATTATGACTTTATATGACGAATTAGTTGCCCGTGGACTGATTGCCCAGGTAACCGATGAAGCTGAGATTAGAGAGCTCATCAACAATGGAAAAGCTACTTTTTATATTGGATTTGACCCAACCGCAGACAGCCTTCACGTTGGACATTTCATGGCACTTTGCTTAATGAAACGTCTCCAGATGGCTGGCAACAAGCCTATCGCCCTGATTGGTGGCGGAACCGCCATGGTCGGTGACCCATCCGGACGTACTGACATGCGTCAGATGATGACACCAGAAACCATTCAGCACAACTGTGACTGCTTTAAGAAACAGATGAGCCGCTTTATTGATTTCTCCGATAACAAAGCTCTTATGGTAAATAACGCTGACTGGCTCATGGACTTAAATTACATTGAAGTATTGCGTGAAGTTGGTGCTCATTTTTCTGTAAACCGTATGCTGACCGCAGAATGCTACAAACAGCGTATGGAAAAGGGCTTAAGCTTCTTAGAGTTTAACTACATGATTATGCAGAGCTACGACTTCTATACCTTATACCAGAAATATGGCTGTAATATGCAGTTTGGTGGCGATGACCAGTGGAGCAACATGTTAGGCGGAACCGAGCTGATTCGTCGTAAACTTGGAAAAGATGCTTACGCGATGACCATCAACCTTCTTCTGAATTCCGAAGGTAAGAAAATGGGTAAAACACAGTCCGGTGCTGTATGGCTTGACCCGAATAAGACTTCTCCATTTGACTTCTATCAGTACTGGAGAAATGTTTCCGATGCAGATGTATTAAAATGTCTGCGTATGTTAACCTTCCTGCCGTTAGAGCAGATTGACGAAATGGATAAATGGGAAGGCAGCCAGTTGAACCAGGCAAAAGAAATCTTAGCTTACGAACTGACCAATCTAGTTCACGGCGAAGAGGAAGCCAAAAAAGCACAGGAGAGTGCAAGAGCATTATTCTCCGGCGGCAATCATGCAGATATGCCTGCTGCTGAAATTGCAGAGGCAGACCTTCGCGATGGCGTTATCGATATCATGGGACTTCTTGTTTCTGCCGGACTTTGTGCTTCCCGTTCCGAGGCACGTCGTGCCGTAGAGCAGGGTGGTGTTACCGTCAACGGCGAAAAAGTAACCGACATCAAGACCACATATACTCCGGATGATATCAAAAATGCAGAAGAATTTGTTCTGAAACGTGGAAAGAAGAAATTCTGTAAAATTGTAATGAAATAATCTATTAAAAAGCCAAAAGAGTTGTACCGATTTGTCCTGATGGACGTTCCGGTACAACTCTTTTTTGCCCTATAACCCGCTATTTCTTTCTAAATCTTATCGCTTTATAAATCCAAAGTCTTTCCATACTTTTCTAATACCTGTTTTGCCTGCTCTTCCGTTATCTGTAATTCTTCCTGCAGCAATGCCAGGATTTCGGCATCTGATTTTCCAAATTTACTACCGAGCTTTATGATTTCTACTTCTTTTCCCTCCTGCAAGCCTTCTTCTAAACCAGCTTTCTTACCTTCTTCCAGTCCGGCTTTTCTTCCTTCTGCTTCGCCTTGTTTTCGAATCCGCTCTTCTCTCTCAAAACTCTTCATATATGCAAGACCTACCTCTCCATCCTGCTTAACTGCCGTTACCATCCGATGTAACTTTTTCAAGTTTTCAGATGGAGCATTCTCTATGGATGAATGCTCCATGTAATGCAGTAGCTGTTTTAATTCCTCCGGCGGGTTTCCTTCCCTTCCCCTTGTATACAAGAATATCGTCTGTGCGCCATCCTCATATTCTAATTCCGGTACTTCGATACATCCATTTTTGATTGTATACACCATACGATTCAGTCCAAAAGGATCATAAGTTGTAATAAAGATTACGATGACATTCCGAAGACTCCCATAGGTATCCCCTGCTGTCAGATTTCCTGCGTCAATCTTCGCATGGTAAAAACGGACTCTTCGGGGCAGTGATACGATTTCTTCTTTTCCATCATTCTGGTCTGGTTCTATATCAAAGATTTCTCCGTTCTCTTCATCCAGATATACATCCAGCCGAATGCCGTGAGTCTCTGTATTCTCTCCACAGAAGAAGCGCTGCGGCACTACTGTAAGCTTTCCTATCTGCCGGTGCAGAATGCATTCCAAAATGTACCTCGCCGACTGTTCCCCGTAAATTTTGTGGCTGGTCAGGCTGTTTACCAGAAAGTCATCCACCAGATTCAGTTCTTCTAAAGTTTTCATGTTTCCTCCTTTTCCCATAGTGCAAGGAAAAGCAGGATGATATACTTGGCTTTTCGTAAGAACGAATTTTCATATCGTTCAAACTTATTTGTCAGGTACTGTTATCATAATCTCATTTCCGATTCTGAAATTCCACCTATCCAATGCACTATGCGTTCGTAAATTGTAATTAGAATTTAAAAGCATAGAATTCATTGAATTGATACCAGAAATTTAGATTGGCTTTCGCCACTCGAAAATCAGAATATATGCTTTGTGTTGATTGTAACAAATGCCCTTGAAGAAAACAAGTAAAATATTTATAAAATAAACTGCCTCTCCATCCCACTTTACTGCCATTACCATCCGGTGTAACTTTTATCCATTATTTTGGGGTTTATCAGACACTAAAACGATACTAACTATTGCAAGTATAATTAACACATGCAGTATAATATGATATAAATCCGGAACATATCTTCCAGAAATGTTTACTACCTGAATACAATCCTTAAAATATTTTATCTTATTTTCTACATTTCCCATAAATCCATTTCCAAAGATTGTATACCACTCGTGGCTTAAAAATTGTGTTATAAACCACATGGAAAGCCATATCAAATGAATATATTTACCGATTTTTCCTGCAAAAACAAATAACAAAAATGTAACTACAGGAATAACCATAAACATCCATTCATCCCTGAATGCTCCCTCTACCAAATATTTGCTGCCAATTTTAACTCCTGTCATAGCAAGAAAATACCAGATTAATAGTATAACATTTGCTATTATCGCATATTTCTTTTTATCCATTCTTTTCTTCTACCCCCGGAACCGGTCTTTCACTTTCTCCACATATTGAACGCACAATTCTTTCCGTTCTTCCACAAAACTGCTGCAACGCTCCTTCTTCTCTTCGAAGTAAATTTTACAGTACTCCTTCTGCTCCCCTGCCATATAAAGGTAACATTCTTTCCGGTCCCGCATCTGCCGTGCCAGCTTTTCCATTCTTGCACGGACGGTTTCCATATGTACGGTCGTATAAACCACATCAACTACAAAGAGAATATATAGGAAAAGTACCACTCTGGTGAGCACCAGCTCCGGAATTGCTGCGGTAAGCTGCATGATTACCGGATGAACGAAGCGGAGCAGTATCACGTTTCCGATTCCAAATATGATGCAGCCATAAAGACAGATTCTCCCGTTCAGATTATATCTGTATCTGGTATAATCCCACCAACGTTTGTGGAACATACGCTCCATCGCATAAGAAGTAATATACTCTACTACGCCGGAGGTAAACATGGCTGCCACAAAGATTGCCGGCACATTTCCAATCCAGCCGATGAGCCAGTAATTAAGCACTGCTCCCACTCCATAAATCGGAATCCACGGACCTCTTAAGTAGCCACGGTTGATAAATTTATGATATTTTATCTGGGAGCAAATGGCAGATTCATAAAGCCATCCTGCTGCACTGTAAATCACAAACCACAGGAAATAAATTCTGCCGGCTACCAGAAAATGCAGGAACACATTTCCGCATGTGCCCATAAATTCTCTTACCTGTACTAACATACTTCCTCCCTGCATCTGCGCTGTAAGGTCTCTCTGGTAGAACATCTCTTGTCAATCCAGCAGACAATCCAGCTTTCCAAGTATTTCGGCGGCACCAGCGTCAGCGGAAACATATGCTTCTTGATAATGTCATGCTCTATCGGAGTTAATTCCACATCCATGCTGGCATTCCGCAGTGCTACACCCGGATGGAAAAATCCATGCAGATGATGCGGCGTCAGCTGGTTATGCCAGTCATATAAGAAATAATCGTGAAGCAATGCACCCCGGATCAGCTGCTCCATTTCTACCTGAAGCTGATGTTCTTTTGCAAAAAGGTAACTTTCATATGCCACCTGAACGCAATGCTCGTATACCGTGGTGGTTCCATGCTGGATATGCTCCCTGGACTGCAAAATTCTGGTTTCTGCCTCAACCTGCTTTAATATATTCATGAAATAAGTATCTTTACTATAAGCTTCCATTTTCTTTAACTTCCTTACCTCTCATCTTATTCCATCTTAATCAATATCATGTGTCACGTCAATGCCCGGATTCTTACGATTTCCTTAACCTGTAACCATGAGTGTTTTTTATGAATGCCTAAAAGCTATAAAAACACCTTTTCACAGCTTATCATTGCCCGCTTTGGCTGCTTAGAATGCATGGAAAGCGCAACTGTTGCCATCTGGTCTGAATCATTTTTTAATAAGATGGTTGCCTGCTCGTCTGAACCAGTTGGTGATACCTTTCTCTGGCTCACGACCTCTTCCGGCTTTTTATCCATGAAGCTTCTTACAATAGAAAGTGCATATACGCCAATGTCAAGCATTGCCCCGCCTGCAAGATTCATATTAAAAAAACTTCATCTATGGAATCATAGACCTTTGCAATGCTCTCACTTTTGCCATAATCTTATCATAAGAAAATGCATTTTAAAAGAGGCTGCCACAGCCGGATTTTTAGGGAAAAATCTATCCGGTGTAACAACCTCTTTTTATGTCATATCTTTACTAAATTTACTTTATCAAATCGACGCAGTCCGGTTTGATCTGATACAATGCTTCTGTAAGACTTCCATCTTCATTGCGGAAAACAACGGAAATCCGAAGTGTGGAAGCATCTTCTTTTCCATCGTTTCCTGACATGGTAATCGCATTGACGCTAAAATATTCATCCTCTGCAAGCCAGTTGGAAACTTCGCCGCTTCCGCCATTTGCAACATAATCTTCTTTTTCAATATACTGTGTTCCAAAATCCACCCAGCCATTTTCGTCCGGCATAGCAGTAAATACCGGGTAATCTTTTACGATTTCAAAATAATCCGATAAATTATCTGCTGTAATGCCATCCACGAAATCTCTGACCTGCTGATTCATATAGCCTGCTGCAGCTTCACTTTCTGTTCCGGTGATTATGCTAACTTCTGCTCTGCCGGCAGTTCCTTCCGTATCTGCTGCCTCAGCTCCTACCGCAGCTTCTTCAAGCTTCTTAAGGTACTCCTCCGCTGCCGCCGGGTCTGCCTTAGTGGTATCTAATGGCAGGGTGAAAAGTGCAATTGTGCCAGCATAGTCTTCCACTTTACGGTAAGAGCCACTTTCATTGTCCATTCGAAATGCAGCCGTTTCGCTCCCGAAGCTGTCCACAATTCCCAACTGTACGCCACGGTCTGCAAATATTTCCAAATCATCGCATTCTATCAACTCATAAAGAACGCCGTCTTTACAGAACCAGGTAAGTGTCTCATCCATGGTTGCTGCATTGGCATCCAAAAAAGACACACCATTGATTAACGGTGCCACAAAAAAATTGCGGTCTTCCATATCCGTTCCGTCACTTTTTGCAATGGCAATGGCTGCATAGGTATGTGATTTGCTGACATTTTCCCGAGTTTCCTGTGGTACACAAAGCTCTAATTTTTCTCCGGACACCAGTCCTAATAAGGTAATATCATAGCCATTGCTCTGCTGTGTCTCATTGACGCTTACCGCATCCTCTCCGGCAAATGCCCGGCTCAATGCTCCATTGTCCGCTACTTCATCTGCAATCTGTGACGGACTTAGGAAATGATACGCTGCATAGGCACTGCTGCCACCTAACAACAATATGGCGCAGGCACTTGCTGCGATTAATTTACGTGTTGGATGAAATTTTCTATTATGATTCATATTGACCTCCAAAGAAATATGTCCGGAGGCATGCAAAGAAGAAAAAGCCTGTTTATATCTTTCTTTATCTGTCATTTTCCCATTCCTCCTTTAATACATTTCTGAGCAGTCTGCGACCACGCGTCAACCTGACCTTCACGTTGCTTTCTGTCACATTCATAATCTTCGCGATTTCCCGGATGGTGTAATCCTCATAATAAAATAAATGTATGACGATTCGATACTTCTCTGGAAGCTTCATGACTTCTGTAAACAGTGTCTGGGCTTCTAGTGTCTCAAATGTCAGTGTCTCCATATATTCTTCTAACGGCACACCCTTCTGCCGCCAGAAAGAAAGATATATATTCTTTGCTTTATTGATTGCCACCCGAATGAGCCATGCTCTGATATGCTGCTCATTTTCAAATTGTCTGTTGATTGTATGATATTGAAGAAAAGTATCCTGCACCACATCATCGGCATCTGCTGCATTTTTACAGACATTGAATGCCGCTGCAAATAAATGGTCTTTGTACTTTTCCACCAATACCTCAGTTGCTATTCTCATGAGTGATCCCTCATATTTCTTTTCTGTTTAAAAGGCCTTTCACTATATATACAAGTGGGGATGGGAAAAGGTTACAAAAAAAGAGCTGACCGACCCAACCTCTGACTGTGCCACAGCTCTTTTTATTGTCCAAATCTTTTTATAAATATAACATATTCCTTTGAAGAAGTTCTTCTATTTCACTCTTTTTTGGTATTGCACGGATAACACCTTTTCTGGTTGTCACTATAGCTGCCGCTGCATTTGCCAGCTTTAAAAGTTCCTCCAACTGCTTTTCTGTCAAATTATTAAAATCATGTTCCAGAAGATAATTCAGCACACTTCCCATAAACGTATCTCCTGCACCTGTTGTCTCGATTGTCTTTACAGAAAATCCACTACATTCCACACGCATTCCCTTATAATAAGCGCGGCTTCCTTCTTTTCCCATTGTTAAGAGAATGAGTGGTATCTGATATTTTTCCTGAAGGCATCTGATTCCCTCATCATAATCTTCTTTTCCAGTAACAAACTGAATCTCATTATCAGAGATTTTCAATATATCACATTGACTAAATCCATAATTCATCTGTTCTTTGGCTAATTCTAATGAACTCCACAAAGGTTCCCTTAAATTTGGATCAAATGAAATGAGTGCTCCACTCTCCTTTGCCGCTTTAACCGCTTTCTTTGTTGCAGCTCTTACACTATCCTGTGTCATAGATAACGTTCCAAAATGGAAAATTTTTGCCTGGGAAATAAATGTTGTATTAATTTCATCTTCTGTCAGCATCATATCAGCACCCGGATTACGATAAAAAGAGAACTCACGGTCACCATCCGGAAATGTATGTACAAATGCAAGTGTTGTATTTACAGTACTGTCTGTAAAAAGATTGGAGGTATCAATTCCAATATCATTTAACGTATTTCGAAGCAATTTTCCAAACTGGTCTTTTCCAACTTTGCCAATAAATGCTGTTTTCTTTCCCATTTCATTTAACATTGCCAGAACATTACATGGCGCTCCACCAGGGCATGCTTCAAACAAATCATTCCCCTGTTCACTCTGTCCATTCATCGTAAAATCAATTAATAATTCTCCCAATGCAATAACATCAAAGCTCTTTTTCATATTACGATTCCTCCTATATTTCTTCCTTTTGTTTTTATAGAAATGAAACCAGTTCTTTTCCGAACTGGTTTATCATTTCCTTTTCTTCTATATCATCATACCATGAAATGAAATTCATTTTTTCACGGTTCAATTCCATACACTTCTACATTTTCCAGCACAACACTGCCTTCTACTGCCTGAAAATATATTTTATTTTGTTCATTTCCCGCAAATACATTCATAGAATGATTATTTTGATAATTATCAGTAAATAATTCTAAGGAACTTTGATCAGATAAAATATGAGCATCTAATACATCTTTTTCTTTTAAAAAGAGTATACTGTGTGATATCCCTTTACTCCATCCATCTGCCTTATTACGATTTACTTTTAATTCTCCATTCTTCAAATCAAATATACAAACTGTTTGATTTATTTCATCGCATCTTAATTTTACAAGTAATTGCTGTGCATTGCTCGCTCGTAAATTTATATTAAATTTCAGCTCAAATGCTATCCCATCATCTGATTTTAACTCTTGTTGCGAATCACAAATCACCAACTTGTCCTGAACATATTTACCAGTTTTTTTTCTATATTTTTTTAACTCCCGTATCGGAACAAAACTCAATCTTCCACTTTTGGTCATATTAACTTCGCGCGGAAAATTAAAGAATCCACACCAGTCTTCCCTGTAAGTCGGTCCCCAGTCTTTAAAAAACGGCATCCATTCCCATTCATTTGCCCATGCAACCATAATTCTTCTTCCATCAGGTGCCTGAAATGATTGTGGTGCATAATAATCAAAACCCCAATCAATTTCTCCTGAAACATCATAATCAAACCTGCCGGTATCATAATCAAACGAACCGGTTAAATACACACAAGTCCTCTCTCCTGCATCAATAGGTGAAAAAGTTAAAACATACCGGTTTCCTATACGAAAGAAATCAGGACATTCCCACATGGTTCCCCATTCTCCCCTGCTTTCTGCTAATACATTTATAAATGTCCAATGTATCAAATCTTCTGAGCGATACAATAACGCCTGTCCTTTTTGATTTTTTGAAGCTCCGCATACCATATAATAGCTGTCTTCGTGTTTCCATACCTTGGGATCCCGGAAGGAATCTGGCGAAATCCCTTCCGGTGCTGTTAAAACTGGATTTTTTTCATATTTTTCAAAATGAATACCATCTTCACTATAAGCAACACACTGTGTCTGGACAAATCCATTTCCATGATTCGTTGCTGCTGTGTATATTAAATATAGCTTTCCGTCAAATTCAATTGCACTTCCGGAAAAACATCCACCCTTCAAATGATCTTCATAAGATTCACTTGGTGCTAATGCAACCGGAAGATACTCCCAATGAATCAAATCATCACTGACAGCATGTCCCCAGTGCATATTTTCCCAAAAACTCTGATATGGATTATACTGATAGAAAAAATGATACTTTCCTTTGAAATATATCAATCCATTAGGATCATTAATCCATCCCGTTTCTGCCATAAAGTGGTATTTCTGCCTCATTTTTCCCTGTGAAACTTTTTCTTTATTCTGATTAATTACTATTTGTGCCCGTTCAATTTCCTGAAGCATTTTTTCCTTTGACATCAATTGACCTTTCTGCTCCCTTTTCTATCTTGGCCATCTTTTTTCTTTCTCAGGAAGCTTTGAAAAAACATTATGTGGTTCCTTCTGATACCAGTATGCAACACTTGACAAATCATCCTGACGTTCAAATAAACCTTTATGTCCAACACCAATCTGTTGCACAGTAACCTTAAGCTCCTCATCAAAAAACACCGGATCCATGACATGCCAGCGATAAAAACCGCGCATCGGCGGACAATCATCATTATGATATAAATTATTTACCAGATCATCATGCCTTGAATAAAATGGATATCCAAGAAAAGGAGTTGTATATGTCTGTTCTATCGTTTTTCCGTCCTCATGTCTGGCAAAACTCCAGGAACCTCCAAAATAATCTTCCATTCCGGTTCCACAGATTGTTGGATATTGTTCATCTCCATCAATATAAAACTTTACTTCTCCTTCACCCCACCAATATCTTTGAAGTGTAGACAATGCTATATATGTACCGATATAATGACCACTACCTTTTATTCCATCTGCAATAACATAATCTTTTCCCAGCTCGGTAAGAGCTTCTCTTCTCCAGCTTGCGTGAAAATATTCCGTTTCTTCTGGCAGATAATTGTATAAATTATAATCAATCTGATAAAAAAAAGCCGGAATTGCATTTGCATGCTGATTTTCTAATGTAATAACTGCTCTCTTTTTAAATGGCATCTGAATATAAGAATTTAACCCTCTGGATGGAACAACTGTTATAAGACTGGAATTAATATAACACTCTTTTCCAAATCCACAACAGAAAAAATCCCCTAACGGTGCTTCTACTGATGGATTTTCCTCACCATCCCAATACATTCTGAGAACCAGGTCTCTAAGAACAAAGCAATCTCCTTCTGATGTTTTATTATCCGTTGTTATCCATATATGATGAATAATTCCCGGACCATCTATTTCTCCTAAAACAACCGTCTCTCCCGGCTGGATATCATTCAAACACGGACTGCCTTTTCTTGATTTTCCGAGAACGCTGGCTGCCATACCTCCCTTTCCCTTTTCTCCTGTCCTGTTTTCAGCATTAATCGCCCTGCTTTTTCCATGTGTCAGATAGGGAAGCATTGCTGCTGTTCCTGGCAGCATAATCATATTTTTATCCATTTTATACCTTATCCTTTCGTTGCACCCATAGTCATTCCAGCTGTTACCCATTTATTTAATGCAAAATAGATTACCAATGGAGGAAGAATTGAAATTGCTATTGCAGCAAAGGTTGAACCCCAGTCCACATTTCCAAATGCTCCGACATAATCTTTTAATCCCATTGCCACTGTCTTGGCTGAAGTATCACTAATAAATGTATTTGCAAAAATAAAGTCATTCCAAATCAGAATACTATACATGGAAGCAATTGTAATAACGGTATTTCTTGCTAATGGGAACACAATCTGAATAAACGTCCGAAACGGTGAACACCCATCAACAACCGCTGCCTCTATCAATTCATTCGGAACAAATTCGTAAAAACTTACAAACATCATAACTGATAAAGGTAATGCAAATCCTACCTGTGGTAATATTAAAGAAAAACTTGTATTTAAAATACCTAGTTTACTATAAAAAATAAATAATGGTATTAATGTAATCTGTACTGGAACCATAATTCCAAATGTAAAGAAAGAATAAATTGTTTTTGTTCCTCTTACTTTAAATTTTGACAATGCATATCCTGCAGTAGAACTTAATACTACAATCAGAATCAGCGAAATAACGGTCACCTTTAAACTATTCCACATATACATACCGATTTTACCATCTGATAAAACCTTAGAAAAATTTTCCAGCGTAATACTCTTTGGAAATGCAAATGGAGCTGCTGACAACTCTACGGTTGGTTTCACACTTGCAACAAACAACCATATGACCGGATATATCTGAATGATTAAGAAGAGAATAATCAATACTGCAAATATTATTTTTATTATTTTTTTCTTCAATGATTTCCCCTCCTATTCCTTCTGATGCGTTCTTTTTCAATTCTTTTTTCTTCTTTTTGTTCCTTTGAAGTAAAAATTTTTCTTAAAATATAAACAACTAAAATACTTTCAATAATAATAAACACCGCTAAAGTACTGCCATAACCATACTGGTTACTTGAAAACGCCTTTTTATACATATATGTAGACATTAATTCGCTGGCATTTCCCGGTCCACCACTTGTCAATAAAAATGGAATATCAAATCCTCTTAATGCGCCTGTCAGACACATCGTCAAAGTCAGAAGTATAATATCTTTTATCAATGGCATTTTAATTTTAAATAATATCTGCATTTCAGAAGCGCCATCTATTTTGGCAGCTTCATATACAGAAGGATCTAATGAAACCAGCGCAGCATAAAATATAACCATATACATTCCAGTAAATCTCCATCCTTCCGGTATGGATACAGCTGGTAATACAGTACTTACTTTCGCAAGCCAGGACGTTACCATTCCACCTAAACCTACTTTTTGTAATATCTGATTCAATAATCCCATAGGCTCTGTTGAGTACATACTTCTAAAAAGCTGTGTGATAGCAACTGTTGTAATAATACATGGTACATAATACAACGTTTTAACCAGTGTCACATGCTTTGTCATATATGTCAGCAATATTGCAAAAAACAGTCCAATTAATAATTGCATGGAAACTACAATAACAAGGTAAATCAGATTGTTAAAAAATGCCTTATAAAAAACTTCGTCGTGAAACATAGTCACATAATTTTCCAATCCGACAAACTGCTTTTTTCCTATTCCTCCCCATTTCATAAAACTTAATCGAATAGACTCTTCTATTGGATAAAATACTGCCAAAATATAGAACAATAATCCTGGAAGTAAAAATGCCAGAAAGGCCTTTTTGTTTCTTATAACGCCCATTATAACTCCTTCCTTTTCATTTATATAAATCTGTTACGAGATATGTATTACCAATCATGATAATACATATCTCGATATGTCATTTACTTATTTTGTATATTCTGCAATAGAATCATCTACCAGTTTACAAAAATCGTCTACTGATAAATCACCGGATGCCAGCAATAATAAATTATCCTGCATAACGGTATTGGTATTGGAATCAAGGTATGTATCCCAAGGCTTCAGGAAGTTTTCACCTGTAGACTGCATATCTTCCTGAATTTTCAGATAAAGATCTGAGTATTCAACATCATCCGGTAAATCGGTTTTAATTGGAGACATCTGCTGTTTTCCAGCATATAATTTACCATAATTATCAATTACATATAAGATAAAATCTTTTGTTTTTTCATCAAATGTTTCTGCATTAAATGCCATACCAATTCCAGAATTTATACAAAATTCATTTGGCTGTGTTTTTGCACCTTCAATAGTAGGAAGATAAAAATAATCAATTTTACCCTGCTCATATGCATCCTGCATAGCGCCGATTTCCCAGTCACCAATATAATACATTGCAGATTTTCCATCTAAAAACATTGATTGTGCTGTTGCATAGTCTGTTGCAGCAAATCCATCATTAAAATACTGACCCATTTCTTTCATAAATTCTGCTGCTTCTCTTCCGGTTTCACTGTCCATTTTCTCTTTTCCATCTCTTAAATTAATGATAAAATCATTTCCGGTTTCTCTAAATGGAAGCATTGCTAAGTATCTCTGTACCGGCCATCTGTCAACACCATCTACCGAAATCGGTGTAATTCCATTATCTTTTAAGGTTTTACATACATTCAGCCACTCATCCATGGTAGTTGGTGGTGTCAGATTATACTGTTCAAAAATTTCTTTGTTATACCATGTCATTTCCACATGATATTCTAATGGTAAAGTATACATGGAACCATCTGTAAATTCCTGATATTTTAATGCAATCGGATAGAAATCATCATATCTGTCATTATCTTTTAAAAATTGTTTTACATCTACTAACATTCCTGCATCTACCAGCTCCTGACAATATGGATCGGCATCAATATCAATTATATCCGGCATATTGCCTCCGGCAATTAATGTCTTTAATTTCTGTAAATAGGAAGGTCTGTCCGCTGTTGTTTCAAATTCAATTTTCCACTTTCCGCCTTTTTCTTTACTGTACTGATCTGCAATTTCATGCATTACCTGATCTATTTCACCATCCACAGGTCTTGATGTCATCCACGTAACAGTTACCACATCATCATCATTTTTTGCTTCTTTTTTTGTAGAACCACAGCCTGCAATCAACCCTGTTACCATTGTTGCTAACAATAAAATACTCATCATTCTCTTTTTCATTTTAATCCCTCTCTTTTCTTGTTTTTATCACAAAATTGTTTAATTCTACTTCTCCCTGTACCACATAAACACCGGCATAGCCACCTTTGTGATCATACATTCTGGTAGATAATACAATTTCATCATTAATATACACAATACAGATATCATCTTCTCTTATTATCAGTAAATGATATTCATCTGCATCCGGAAGCCTTCTGGATGTTTCTATCTGGTATGGTACATCACCTTTTATCTGCCATTGATAGATGCCCTTTTCTGAACGTGGCCACATATCCCATGCTACTTCCTTTTTCCGTTGATTCATTCTTAAAAAATAACCCTTTTCCATTTCAGAATCAACATGTAACGCTATTCCGAATTCATGTCCCCGCTTCACACAGACATCCATTTCAATTGAAAAACAATCTTCCGGAATTTCATAGACACCGGAGCCTAAGGTATCACTTATTACATGAATTCCTTTTTCTGTCTTTATTATCCGGCTATTATAGCCTGCTGCTGGTTTCATATCCTGTACTTCATCATAGAACTCTTTCACACCTGGAATAACCCGGACTTTTAATGTTCCATCTTCCGGATTCTGAATCAATTCATGGAACACCATTGTTCCACCCCATTCCCATGGTCCAAAATCTTTATTTCCATATTTGCTTGCAATCCATCCAAATGCAAATCTTCGCTGTCCATCTGATGCGGTTTTGATTGCATAATCTGATCTGGTGTCAAAGACATCATCTTCAGGAATTTCCCATGGTCCGTTTGGACTTTTTGAAATTCTATAATGTGTAGTAAATTGATCCGAAAAAGTGGAGAAAACCAGATACCAGTAATTTCCCATCTTGAAAATTTCAGGACATTCCATGGTGATATACATGCCAGGGGCATAAAACGGTTTTTCATAGATCCATTGTTTCAAATCCTTTGACTTACACAGTGCAATACAGCCTCCCCGTAATTCACCTCCTCCTTTGATTCTTGAAGCCAGAAGCATGTCATAACATTCATCTTCTTCGTTCCAGTATACAAATGGATCCCGCCAGTCAAATTCTTCATATTGCTTTCCATCAGAAACAAACAAAAATTCTTCTACTGTATTAAGATGTTCTAAATCTGTTCCTACTGCCTGCATTACAGACTGTACACTTTTTCCGTTAATTTTTATATCTTCATTATACGCAGTAAAAAATGCATGATAAAGATTTTCTTTGTCTTTTATTACGGAACCAGTGTAAGCATTCTTATTTGGCTTGTCATCTCCTCCTCTCTTGATTGCTTCCCCTTTGTATTCCACATTTACAAAGTCTTTTGTTGTTACAAGATGCCAGGTAGTTTCTTCTGCATACTCCTTGTCTCTGATTCTTGGATCATGCAGATAATAACCATAAAAAGTTCCATTTTCATAATACGGTATTAAGTCTCCAACCCATGCATCTTTTGGTCTGTACAATAATTTTTTCATATGCACCTCTCTTTGCACTATTTGCATGTTTTTTATCGTTCTTTTTATGCTCAAATTTTAGCATATGCACCATTTATTTTCAACAGACCTTTCTCTATTTTATCTTTTTCTATCTTTTTTACATAATAAAACCCGTTGTTTTATACATGTTATACATCTTTTCATTGTTATTTTGTGCATTTCGTGCATTTTCATTTTTTGCACATTTTCTTCTTCCTTTATTCTTAATAAAGTGTTACAATAAATCTGGAGGTGGTAGTATGAAATGCACAATTAAACAATTAGCCGAAGAATTAAACTTATCCAGAAATACTGTTGCTAAAGCTTTAAAAAACAGTAATGAAGTTTCTTCGAAAACAAAGCAGCTGGTTTTAAATAAAGCCAGAGAACTGAATTACAATAACATAAACAAAGAACTTTTTTCCGAATCGGGAGATGTTACTTCTCCATCTAATGTGAATAATGGTTCTATCCTGTTTCTTACCAAAACCTATGCACCAGACTCTGAATTCTGGGCTGCGGTTTTAACAGGTATTGAATCCATCTTATCTAATGCACATTATCATCTTGTAATTGGAATCATGTCTGAAAGTGATTTGAAAAAAATGGATTTTCCTACTGCATTAAATGATCCTTCCATTAAAGGTATTATTCTTGTGGAAATTTGTGATGGGGCTATCTGCAATGCATTGTTACAATATAATCTTCCAATTATTACTGTTGATTTACCAAAGGATTATAATCCTGCTTTAGATATGATAGATATTGTTACTATGGAAAACAAAAGAAATATTCACCGGATTGTAAATCATTTAATTTCCAAGGGTGCCGAGCGTTTTGCCTTTGTTGGAGATATTTATTCCGCAAATGTAGGACGAGGTTTTCAGGAACGTTTTGATGCATTACAAGAATGTCTTTCTGATAATCACCTGGAACTAGACCGGAAACATTGCTTATTAACAGAAACTTCTGATGAATTTCAGGACTTTCAAATAGTCGTTAAAAAATTACAAAAGATGGCTTCTGTCCCGGATGTATTTATTTGCGGGAATGACCGTACAGCAATCCAATTAATATATGCTCTTCAATTTTTGGGTTATCAGATTCCAAAAGATGTAAGTGTAGTAGGATTTGATGGTATTCCTGCTTCTGAAAGGATTACGCCTTCTCTCACTACAATACAGACTCCAAAAAAATACCTTGGTATTGCTGCAGCCCGCCAGATGTTAGAGCGGATACAATACCCAAACTCTCCTCATTCATATATGGAATATGAAACAAAACTTATTATCCGGGATTCCACAATATAGAATTAATTTTGAAAGGATATTATACTATGGAAAACTTCTTTTCACTTGATGGTAAATTTTTTCGATTTATCAACAAATTTACCAGTTTAATTGCTTTAAATTTTTTATTCATTATTACATCCCTTCCTATCATTACAATCGGGGTATCCTTTTACGCCCTTTATCAAACAAATTTAAAACTTTCACAAAATACAGAATCCTATATTGCAAGAACTTATTTTTTCTTTTGGAGAAAAAATTTAAAGCAAAATATTCTTCTTTGGCTACCTGTAATGATTTTATTTATATTTTGTCTGATTAACTTATACATTTTACCTTTTATGCCAGAAACCTTTTTCAGGTCTCTCACTCTCTGTATACAATTTCTTATTTTGTTGTTATTGCAGGGATTTCTTATTTATGCATTTTCTCTTCCGGAGCAATACAGAACTACTTTAAAACATACCGTAAAAAATGCAGTTATATTGACTTTTAAATATCTTCCAGCCACTTTTTTATGTATTTGCATAAATGCATTACCAGTTTCTATTTCCTTATTATTACCAAAAATAACCGGATATGTGTTAGCAGCTTTTATTATAATAGGCTTTTCCGGGATTTCATTTCTGCATACTTTCATATTACAGTTACTATTAAAAAAAGAGAACCTCTTCGGTTCTCTTTAAAAAGGCGTCTGCCGGATTTGAACCGGCGATAAGGGTGTTGCAGACCCGTGCCTTACCACTTGGCTAAGACGCCGCATATTTAATTGTGTCAATTCACACTCATATAGTTTACCAAAGCCGTGCGAATCCGTCAAGAGAGAATTCACAGATTTCTACCTGCTTTTTACACAATTCCATGCAAATTTATTTGCTTTTTTTACATAAGAACAGTATACTTATAATGTTATAAAATATTAAACCATTTTTAGGAGGAACAAATATAATGGAAAAAGGTAAGTTAGGAATCAGATTATCATTTTATGCAGTAGCCGCATTTATCCTTGCATTCTTAGGATACAGCACTGTTCTTGCATTACTGACTGGTTTCGTTCTCATCGTGGAGAAAAATGAATGGGCTTCCCGTCAGGTAATTCAGGCATTTTTCTTATGTATCTTTGCAGATATTGTAAATGGTATTTTAAACATTTTCGATTTCTTATACCAGATACCTCTTATGGGTTCTGTATGGGGAACAGCAATTTCTGTCATCGATGGTATTGTAAGCCTTGTAGTTCTGATTTTCTGTATCATGGCTCTTGTAAACACAGCCAAAGGAAACGAAGCAAACGTTCCTGGATTAAACGGACTTGCAAACTGGGCTTACGGCATTGTAGCTCCAAAGGTAAATCAGGCACAGCAGGCTTATTATGGACAGCAGCAGTTCAACGGACAGCAGCAGTTCAACGGACAGTCACAGCAGTTCAATGGTCAGCAGCAGTTCAATGGTCAGCAGCAGTATCAGCAGCCAGAACAGCAGAATCCAAATCAGCCACAGTAGAATTATTACATAGCGAAAAAATTTAAGCGCAGAGCATTCATTGCCCTGCGCTTTTCTTATGCAGTTCTTCAAAAGATTATAAGGAAATCATCAGATAACGGATAACAAAGAGTGCGGATAATACTACTGTGATAATATTTAACTCCTTGAACTTTCCGGTAAAGATTTTAATTAATGTATAAGCAATCAATCCAACGGCAATTCCGTTTGCGATGGAGTAGGTAAGCGGCATCATGATTAATGCCAAGTATGCCGGAATTGCTTCAGATACATCATCAAATTCCATATCTTTGATGGCACTTAACAAAAGACCACCTACGAAGATTAATGCCGGTGCTGTTGCACAGGATGGGATGATGCTTACAAACGGAGCAAAGATGATTGCTGCTAAGAACATGATTGCTGTAAATACAGAAGTCAGTCCGGTTCTTCCTCCTACACTGATTCCGGAGATACATTCACCATAAGTGGTAACGGTGGAAGTACCAAATATAGAACCGCCAACCGTTGCAATTGCATCACAGAGAAGGCTCTTCTTTGCATTTGGAATATTTCCATCTTCATCTAACATATTTGCGGATTTTGCAGTTCCGATTAATGTTCCGATCGTATCAAACATGTCAACCATGGAGAAGGTGATAATCAGCATGATTAAAGTTAAAATTGCCTGTCCTACCGAGCTTCCCATAAATAATTCCCGGAAACCGCGGAAACATGCGAATAAGGAAACATCTGCAAAATCTTTTACCTGGGCACCAAAGTTAATCTGGAAGCCATCAAATACAGTATTTCCGGTGAAAATTCCAAGAATAGTTACTACAAAAATACTGATTAAAATAGAACCGGTTACTTTTTTCTTATAAAGAACGGTGGTAAGCACGATTCCAAAGAAGGCTAAAATTGCACCCCAGCAAGCCACCGGATTTTCAGAAAAAGTAGAAAAATCCACCAACGATACCATGGTGCTGTCATTTCCTACGATAAGACCTGCATCCTGGAAGCCGATAAATGCAAGGAACAATCCGATACCTACCGATATGGCAACTTTTATATTTTTGGGAATTGCCATTACAATTTTTTCCCGGAAGGAACATAAGGTAATCAGGATAAATAATGCACCGGAAATGAATACCATTGCCAGTGATGCTTCATAGGAATAACCCATGCCAAGCATTACGGTGTAAGTAAAAAATGCGTTCATTCCCATACCAGGTGCCTGGGCAAACGGCAATCTGGCAAGAACTCCCATTAAGAAGGTTCCTAAAAATGCAGACAGACAGGTGGCAAAAAATACGCCGTTGAATACCTTATCATACATATCGGTTCCTTCAAAAGGTGTGGCAAGCATTGCCGGATTTACCATGATGATGTAAGCCATGGTAACAAATGTTGTGATACCTGCAATAAACTCGATTTTTACGCTGGTACCATTTTCTTTCAGTTTGAAAAACTTTTCCATAATAAACGTCCTTTCTTTTGTTTTATCTAAACCAGTTCACAGACTGGAATAAATCGATTATTTATAATATCTAATAATCCCCGGTTGGTAATTGCCATCTCCGGAATGACGGCAAGGGAAATCTGAAGACTCATGGTGAGGATTGGATTCTTAAGGATACAGCCGTGTTTCCATAAATCAGCTAAAAGTCTATCTGTTTCCTCTACAAATGCCTCCATTGGCTTCTGGCTTAATATGCCAAGTACCGGAAGTCCTACAAACTGTTTTTCTTCTCCATCCCTTACATAAGAAAGACCACCCTGTTTTGCAATCACCTGATTAAATGCCAGCGTCATATCCGAAAGAGAAGTTCCAAATGCAATCAGATTCTGGGTATCCTGTCCTACCGAACCGGCAAATGCTCCCTGCAGTGCTCCTGCCTGGCTGATGATGCCGATTCCGATGGAACCATCTTTCCGGTAACGGTCTACTACTGCACAATACATTAAGTCATCCTCTAAAATGAGTGCACCGTTCTTTACCGGAAGCTTTCTCTCTTCGTGAATTGTCTCTAAGGTTCCGTCCACGATTTTTACAATATTGACTTTTACTTCGCCATCTATGCAGCCTTCCGGCAATGGAATCGTAAGTTCTCCTTCTTTTAAATCATCCCGCTTTATGGAATGGATCACTTCTTTCGGATAATCCATTCTTGGATAGGAAGTTTTTGCGATTTCTCCATTTACAATAACATCCTGCACCTTAAAGTCTGTTAAATCCTTCACAAGTATCATATCTGCACGATATCCCTCTGCAATGACACCTCTGTCTTTTAAGCCATAGGCTGCTGCCGGATAAATCGTTGCAAGCTTGATTGCCTGAAGCGGCTCCACACCTTCTTCCACAATCTGCGCCAGTGCATAGTTCATATGTCCATGCTCTGCCATATCTTTTGCTGTAATACAGCCATCGGTAGAAAGTAAAATATGGTCGCTGTCTCCTGCTTTATCTAAGAATTCTTTTGCACTTGCAGGCTCTTTTAAGGAGCCACGGCGGATAATGACATACATTCCTTTTCTGAATTTTTCTAACATTTCCTCCACCGTTACACTCTCATGGTCGGAGCTTACGCCTGCTGCAATATAGGTATCTAAGTCAGCTCCCAATACACCCGGCGCATGTCCGTCTATTTTTAAACCTTTTTCTTTTCCATAATCTAAGATTTCTTTTAAAGAAGCTTCCTTTGCAATGACCCGGTTATAATCCATGGCTTCTGCAATTCCATACATGCCATATTCTTCCACCATCACTTTGACATCGGAAAGCATCACCTGTCCATAACAGTCTTCATATCCCGGTGCTGACGGAACACAGGGAGATGCCATCCAGACCGGTGTAAGCTCTGTCTCCTTCATCTCTTCCATCAGATATTTTGCACCTTTATGTCCTAAGACATTTACTGCATCATGAGGGTCTAAGACTGCTGCTGTGGTTCCGTTTTGTATCAGTGCCTCTGCAAAAGATGCACTGCTTAACATGCTAAGCTCCACATGGGTATGGGCGTCAATTAATCCTGGTAAAGCCGTAAGTCCTTCGGCATTTATTATGGTAAGCTGCTCCTTTTCCTTTATCTCGCTGGTCGGAATAAGCTCTGCAATCTTTTCAAAATGGCCATTGGAAATATAAATATCTCCTGTTTTTATTTCATTTTTTTGTACGTCTACTATAGACGCATGCTTAATCAACAGGCTCATAGGATTCTTTTCCTTTCTGAAACAATGGTAGTTTCTGTAAAAATGTGATATCTGTCCGCTCTGCCGCTTTTCCCTCTGCCAGAATTGCAAGCCTGCTGCAAACCTCTCCTCCGGCTTTCTGCACCAGACGCTCTGCCGCAGCCAGGGATTCTCCTTTTGAAATCACATCATCCACAATTGCAACTTTCTTTCCCTTTAACTTCTCTGCATCCGTTTCATCCAGAAAAATGTCCTGATTTCCCTCTGTTGTAATGGAATGCACCGCATCCTGGATAAATGATTTCACATAGGACTTCACGCTTTTCCGGACTACCACAAATTCCTTCATATGAAGCTGCTTTGAAATTTCGTACGCCAGGGCAATTCCTTTTGCTTCAATAGTCAGGATAATTTCTGCTCCATTGGCAAATGCCGCCAGTTCCTTACCTGCTTTCTCAATCAGCTCTGTATCACTGATTACCACAAAACTTGCATACGCTGTTCCATCTGACAGTTTAACAAAAGGCAGTTCACGTTTCAGACCACATACTTCTAATTCATAATGTTCCATTTTATCTATATCCTCTTATCCATCATTATATATCCGCCGGAGAATGTTCTGTCCCCTTTGGATGTATTGTAACTATGAAAAACACGAAAGGTACAACACGTCCCCGTATTGCACCTTTGCTTTACATACATTTGCATTATAATAGAAATTGTTTTATAATAAAAATACTATTTTTACTTGGTTTCTATAATATTTTTATTATATTGTGTGGAGGAAGATTGAAAAAATATTTACTTCAATATAATTAGCCGGTTATGCAGGAAGATCATTTTATCTGATATGAAATGTCTGCAGTTCTTAGTTACATGTTTTTCTTGATTATAAACTGTCTTTCCATTGCTTTAAGAGGATAACTGCTCTGTCCGCCGAGTACGGATGCTGAATAATGTCTGCAAGGGGCACTAAGAATTTCGACCTATAACTGAATAAGCCTGGCAACCGGCGCAAATTCACATCCATGTTCATATGCGCCTCGCTGGCACTTCCCTGTGCCAGCCTTGCCGGATGCCAGACGAAATTTCAAGTGCCCCTAACAGCCCTTAAAATGCATCCGTACTTCGGCGAACCGGGCAGTTATCATGTCAAACATTGGAAAGACTGTTTTGATAACAGAAAGAAAAACATGTGCTTTAGAACTGCGGCATTTCATATCAAAAATAATCTTCCCTGCATACCCGGAACTATATTGGAAATCCTATATTTTTTACAATCCCCCCTACAAACCACATAAATTATATTTTCAAATGATTCCTACAAAACAAAAGAGGTATTTTATTATGACATTAGACTCCTACCGTAACTTTGTAACCATTGTAGATTGCGGCAGTATCGTAGCGGCTGCCAATAAGCTTCTGATTGCACAGCCTTCTTTGAGTAACCAGCTAAAAAATATTGAGAAAACCTATGGTGCGAAGCTTCTTCTCCGGGGAAACCGTTCTTTAGAGCTGACGGATGCAGGAAGAATCTTTTACAAACGTGCCAAAGAGATTTGCATGATGGAAGAGGGCTTACGAAATGAATTGCTGAATCAGAAAGCCGGCTTCTCTGAACTGTTGAAGATTTCGATTCCAGCCGGTAACTCTCCTTATTTTCTGCACAAATTTTTTGATGCCTTTATCGCAAAGCACCCGAAAGTAAATTATGACTTTTATGAGATTCCAAGCGAATTTGTTATTCCGAATGTCTTAAATGGAATTACAGAGATTGGGCTGATTCGCTCTGCCGCACCCGGACATGGTGCGCTTACACTTTATCCCTATGAAAGAGAGGATATTGTTGCACTGTTTCCAAAAGACCATCCCCTGGCTAAAATCAAAGGAAAGCTTTCTGTCCCGGACCTTGCCAACTACCCGCTGGCAATTCCTTTTGACTGTCTGGATATTGTTTATGCTTCTTTTGGACACTATCTTCTTTCGCCAAATGTTTCCATGATTACTTCTCCGAAAACCACTGCCATTGAATGGGCGCGTTCTTTTGGAAGTGTAGCCTTAGTCTCCCTGACGAAAGAGGACATACGTGAAATTAAGGATATGTGCATCAAATATATTTCCGATGAAAACCTCTATATTATGAGTGCTTTTATTATCAGCAAAGACCGGCACCTTTCGAAGATTGCGAAGGAATTTTTGCAGGTGCATGGTATTGAAGTTTCTTAAGGTGCTCGCCAACTACGAGAAACACGCTTTGCGAGTTTCTCGAGTTATCGCGGTGCTCGCCAAATCTGCATGCAAGCATGCGATTTTTCTCGCTACTCGCGTAAAAAAAGAGAATCTATAAAAGATTCTCCTGAAAGAGGCGACAACCAGATTCGAACTGGTGATAAGGGTGTTGCAGACCCGTGCCTTACCACTTGGCTATGTCGCCATATTCTGTTGTAACACTTCCAGTATATGCAGTGGCACATTTTTTATGCCTCATATTCTGTTTGTGTAGTGACTCCGACGGGAATCGAACCCGTGTTACCGCCGTGAAAGGGCGATGTCTTAACCGCTTGACCACGGAGCCAGATACGTTCCAACGACCGTCAGAACGTGTTTTAGTATACCATAGAGTAGTGGTGATGTAAAGCGTTTTTTAAGAATTATTCGTCATAATTTTGCTGGAGTAATTTTGCTCAAAATTTTGTCTCAAAATTATTCTCTTTAAGGGTACACTTCTTTTCCCCTTCTGTCCATCTTTTAAAATTTTCTTCTTGACATTACTGTCTTAGTGTATTATTGTAGTAATACAAATAAAGAAGGAGATATGTTTATGGAAACAATATTGCAAACAACGAATCTTTCCCGGCAATTCGGTAAGAAGATGGCTGTAAATAATGTAAATATGACCATTCACAAAGGTGATATTTACGGATTCATTGGAAAAAACGGTGCCGGCAAAACAACTTTCATGCGCCTTGTCTTAGGTACTGCTTTCCCTACCAAAGGAGAAATCAAATTATTTGGCGGCGAGCCTTTCGATAAAGCCAGACGCAAAATCGGTTCTTTAATCGAAGCGCCTGGACTTTATAAAAACTGTACCGCCTATGAAAACTTAAAGCAGTTTTCCTTAATTTACGGTGGCACCGATGCAGAGATTAAGGAAATCCTTTCTCTGGTTGGGCTTGCTGATACCGGCAATAAGAAAGCCGGCAAATTTTCCCTCGGAATGCGCCAGCGTCTTGGTATTGCCATTGCACTTCTCGGCAATCCGGAGTTCTTAGTCTTAGATGAGCCGGTAAACGGTCTTGATCCTGCCGGAATGAAGGAAGTCCGTGATTTAATTTTAATGCTGAATCATGAGAAAAATATTACAATTCTCATTTCCAGCCACTTATTAGATGAGCTGTCCAAAATCGTTACCAGATATGGAATTATCAACGACGGTATGCTGATTGAAGAAGTTACTGCTGCAGAATTAAATGAACGCTGCCAGCACAAACTGATTTTTACAGTAGATGATGTGCAGAAAACAGCCACTATTTTTGCAGAAACTATTCCGGCAGAACAGATTCGCATTGCCGGCAATCAGGTGATTCTCTCCTCACATCTTGAGGAAGCCGCTGAATTAAACAAACGTCTGGTTCAACAGGACGTTGCGGTAAATAGTTTCTGGGTGCATGCAGAAGGACTTGAACAATACTTTATGAAACGGATAGGTGGTTAATATGGGACAATTATTTAGATTTGAATTTCGAAAATTATTCCGTCAGAAGAGCTTTTACATCTGTGGCTGTGTGTTAATCGGATTAATTCTTCTGACCGCAGTAACATTAAATATGATTTACAGTTTATCACAGGGAAATATGGAAGCTGGCGGCGTAACCGTAAGTGCTTCTGATGATGGATTTCTTTATACTGGCATCTATATGCTGGTTGGTGCAGTATCTTCCAGCAACTTTACGATTGTACTGGCTGTATTTCTTTCCCTCTTTGTATGCAGCGACTACACCAATGGCACTTTAAAAAATATCATTGCAAGAGGCTACAGCCGCACCCGCATTTATGCGGTAAAATACATGGTATCCTTAGCTGCCACAACGGTTTATACCATTGTCTGCTGGCTTACCGGATTCCTTTCCGGCACTGCATTCTGGGAAGTTGGAAGCCTTTCCGGTACCACAGGAGATCTGGTTATAACCCTGCTTTTACAGCTTCTTGGTAACTTTGCATATACCTCCCTTTTCTTCCTGATTGCAGTTCTATTTAAGAAAACAGGCGGTTCCATTGCAGTCGGTATCATCGGTCCACTGGTTTTATCCATGATAATCTCACTGGCAGACACCCTGACCCACAAGAAATCCTTTGATTTTGCCGACTACTGGCTGGATAACTGTATGGTTGAGACTGCAACAGACCTTATGGCTTCAAATATGATTACCCGCTGTCTCATTTGCTTCCTTATCTATGCGGTACTGTTCTATGTAATCAGTATCTTCGTAGGAAGACGCAATGAAGTGTAACTATATGAAAAACTCTTTATGAGTTATTCACCATAAGAACTTGCTACCGGCAGCTTCTTACGGATGCTGAGCAGCATAAAAAACTCCCGCAGATATGTCATGATATCATGAGCAAAATCAGTTCATCATATCATGATGTTATCTGTGGGCGTTTTTTTGTGCTATTTTTTAACGCTATTCTTCAGTGATACTTATAGTGCTATTTCTTAACGTTACTTCTAATGCTGCTTTTTAACGCCATTTCTTACACCTACGACAATTTCCATTTTTCATTTGCCCTGTAAGCTTGTTGCCTGTGTTCACCGTCATTATGTTTTCACTATCCCGGAAGAGCTACGTGCTTATTTTCTCAAAGACAGATCTCTCTTAGATTGCTTATTCCATTCTGTCCGCGATGTTGTCCTTCGTATTTTTTCTAAAATGAATAAAACGGAAAACTTCACTCCATTCTTCTCTCTTTCGGATACGACCCTCTCTGTTATTCCGAATGTGGTACTTCTATGTTGGTTTTAGAAGTTTACCACAAAAAAACTGCACTATTTACCATTCGCTTTTTTGTTATGTTATTTTTTATTTCTAGTTCATTATACATTATTTCTGACGATTTAAGGAATTTCCTATAAATTAAAAAACTCGATAGCAAAATCTGCTATCGAGCAATCAGCTCCCCGAGTAGGACTCGAACCTACGACAGCGCGGTTAACAGCCGCGTGCTCTACCAACTGAGCTATCGAGGATTATTAAGTTAAAGAATGACGTTCGCCTGAAATCAGGTAACGTCATTGTTAAAGGTACATACCTTCAAAACTTCATACAGATTGTTTCCGAGTTGCTTTGGTCAAGCCCTCGACCGATTAGTAACAGTCAGCTCCACACGTTA
>NZ_QUHG01000007.1:0-147782 GCF_003479505.1 Roseburia sp. AF15-21
ATAAAAATACCGACCTCCAATCGTTAGATTTTTTGGTCTAACTTTTAGGGGTCGGTACACAGATGCCCTTCCTTTTTGCTAATGATAAATCGTTATTTCTTATAGTAATGTCCATCTATATATGATAGCACTTCAAAAACAACTAACAATAATGTTAATACCTCCATTATACTCATCTGTTTCACCTCATTATTTTTTCTATTAAGTTAAAAATATCAAATCCGATATTCCATCCACAATCATAAGTTCATCTCGTCTGACAATATATTCCTTTAAACACCAATTCAAACACTCTTTCATACACTTTTTAGAAACTAATACCTTATATGTTTTTCCAATTTTCAAACTAAAGCGCCAATATTTCCACTCATCGCCAGTATTTATAATATTAATATGTGGTTCCTTATATAATACTCTTTCCGGACTAACTTTTTCTAATTTTCTTCTTTCTTTATTACGATTATAATTTGCTATATATGTTACTCTCCCTACGATACACTCTCCAAGCAAGCCTACTTTCCTGACATATAAATAATAATACTCATTCTCCTTGTAAATAAGATTTTCAGGTCTTTTTCCTAACTGCATCTCAAGTTCTTTTACTTTATCGTCATTTTTTTATCAGTCCTATAAAAATGCTCTTCAAAATTTAATTGATATAACTGGCATAACTTCTTTGCAATACTTTCTGTCGAAACTATATTTTCTTCTTCTATTCGTTCCAAAGTTCTTACACTATATCCAATATTGTCTGCTACAACTTCTTTTGTTAAACCCAAAATCTTTCTCATTTCCTTTAAATCTGCAATTGACTGATATACCATTTTTTGTTCCATTTTCTTTTTCGCCTTTCGCTTAAATTACATTTAGTACTAACTGTTTAACATTATTTTACCAAAGTACCATAATAGTTTCAACGACACGTTTTTTTTATCAAAAAGTCTGTAAGTCCCTTTATTTTCTGGTTTTTTCATCATTGTGCTTGTACCGGATTTTATACTTCTAATACTTTTTTCATATTTTTCCGTCTTGCTCCTGCCTTCTTCCTATGTTAAAATGTGAAAAAGCATATATTATACAATCTATATGGCACTTTCTATAGTTCAAATCCGGTTCTGCATAGAACCCCGCATTTCTGTATCTATCTATGCTTTTGATTCACTATTTAACTAAAAAGCAGGAGCGATACAGTATGGAAATAACTGCCATTATTCGATAGCAGATAATCTTTTGCCACTGGATATGATATTTATTTTCTATTGCTGCTTATCCTCCTGCCACACACAAGGAGGACTTGCCTATGACAGGAAAAGCACATGAAGCAAATGAAACAACGAAACGCACACCGGTGGCGAACCGCAAATTTAAGGACACTGTTTTCCGGATGCTGTTTTCGGATAAGGAAGCACTATTATCCCTTTACAATGCAATTAATAACAGTCATTACACGGATTCCGGTGCCCTCGAAATTGTAACCCTGGAAAATGCCATTTACATGGGAATGAAGAACGATCTGGCTTTTATTCTGGACATGAATCTCTATCTATACGAGCATCAGTCCACAATGAATCCAAATATTCCGCTTCGGGATTTATTCTACATCGCAGCGGAATACCAGAAGCTTGTGGATAAGAAATCCCTGTATTCTTCTGCACTACAAAAAATTCCAAATCCCCATTTTATTGTATTTTATAATGGAAGCACACCGATAGATGACTGCTATACCAGCCGTTTGTCAGATGCTTTTTATCATGTAACTGACAATCCATCGTTAGAACTTATTGTTACTACATTCAATGTAAACGCAGGACACAACACCGAGTTAATGTCCCATTGCCAGATATTAAAGGAATATTCCATTTATGTTGCAAAGGTTCGTTCCTTTGCAGAACAGATGCCTTTGGATGATGCCGTGCAAAAGGCTGTCACCGAATGCATTCAGGAAAATATTCTGGCAGATTTTCTTAGGAAGAATCAGGCGGAGGTAATTGCTATGAGTATTTTTGAATATGATAAAGTTGAAGAAGAGAAAAAACTGAGAAAAGCCGAATTTGACGCCGGTGTTGAACAAGGGATTGAGCAGGGATTAAAACAAGGTGTTAAACAAGGTATTAAGCAGGGACAGAAACAGGCTTCTACCGATACTGCCCTTCGCCTTTTAAAAACAGGAAAATTTGATACGAAAGAAATAGCTGAACTTTGTAATCTTCCTTTGGAGGATGTTACTGCACTCATGAAATAACTTTGTTTCAATTTTTCACTAACATCCTATTGCCAGATATTCCATTTATGTTGCAAAGGTTCGTTTCCTTGCAGAACAGATGCCTTTGGATGATGCCATACAAAAGGCTGTCACCGAATGCATTCAGGAAAATATTCTGGCAGATTTTCTTAGGAAAAATCAGGCGGAGGTAATTGCTATGAGTATTTTTGAATATGATAAAGTTGAAGAAGAGAAAAAACTGAGAAAAGCTGAATTTGACGCCGGTGTTGAGCAGGGATTAAAACAAGGCGTTGAACAGGGGATTGAGCAAGGATTAAAGCAGGCTTCTACCGATACCGCCCTTCGTCTATTGAATACCAGAAAATTTGATGTAAAGGAAATCGCAGAACTTTGTAATCTTCCTTTAGAGGACGTTACTGCACTCATGAAATAACTTTTATATTACATAAATATTTGATACCTATAGAACCTGCCACCGGCAGCTCAAGAAACCCGCAGACCACCTGTTTTCAAACAGATAATCTGCGGGTTTCCTGCTATAATCCTATTTCAAATTCTATTTCCGGTTCTATCTATATTATATCTTCATTTATAACACTATCACAGCATATCTCGACTTTTCTGTTGCTTACTGGTACTTGCTGGTTGCCTTCAGCCGGGTCAGGGCACGGGATAAGGATGCTCTGGAATGATAGTATTCCTGGATGCTCTGCTTCTGCCTCATCTGCTCCTCGGCACGTTCTTTTGCTTCTCTGGCACGGGCAACGTCAATCTCTTCCGGACGCTCTGCAGTTTCTACCAGAAGCGTCACACGGTTGTTGACGATTTCCACAAAACCCATGCCAACTACTGCGTATTCCCAATTTGCAGTACCTTCCGGCTGAAAACGCATTTCACCCTCATCAATGGCAATGACCATATCTTCATGGTGTGCTAAAATCTCTTTCTGTCCGTCATATTCCGGAACAATCAGAGAACGGCATCTGCCGGCATAGAATACCCGGTTTGCTGCAATTATTTTTAAATAAAATGTATTTCCTGCCATACCTGTACCTCTATTCTAAAGATGATAGCTCCTATGCATTCTGGTGTTCCATCTCTTCTGCTTTACGGATAACGTCTTCTACTGTTCCTACGTTGAAGAATGCATTTTCCGGATACTGATCCATATCACCATCGATGATTGCCTTGAATCCTCGAATGGTTTCAGATAATGGAACGTAAACACCCTTTACGCCGGTAAAGTTCTCTGCTACATGGAACGGCTGTGATAAGAACTTCTGAATCTTTCTTGCACGATATACCAGTAACTTGTCCTCATCTGCCAGCTCTTCCATACCAAGAATTGCGATGATATCCTGTAACTCTTTGTATTTCTGCAGAATCTCCTGTACTTTCCGGGCTACCTGATAATGTTCTTCTCCAACGATGTCTGCCTCTAAGATACGGGATGTAGATTCCAGCGGGTCTACTGCCGGATAAATACCCTGCTCTACAATCTTTCTGGAAAGTACGGTGGTCGCATCCAGATGTGCGAAAGTAGTAGCCGGTGCCGGGTCAGTTAAATCGTCTGCCGGTACATAGACTGCCTGTACAGATGTAACAGAACCATTCTTTGTAGATGCGATACGCTCCTGCAATTCACCCATTTCAGTTGCCAGTGTCGGCTGATATCCTACTGCGGAAGGCATACGTCCTAACAATGCAGATACCTCAGAACCTGCCTGTGTGAAACGGAAAATATTGTCGATGAAAAGAAGCACATTCTGGTGTTTCTCATCACGGAAATATTCTGCCATGGTAAGTCCGGTCTCAGCCACACGCATACGTGCTCCAGGCGGCTCGTTCATCTGACCGAACACTAAGGCAGTCTTCTCTAATACACCGGATTCCTTCATCTCTGTCCAGAGGTCATTACCCTCACGGGAACGCTCTCCAACACCGGTGAAAATAGAATATCCACCATGCTCTGTTGCGATGTTACTGATTAACTCCTGAATCAATACGGTTTTACCTACTCCGGCTCCACCGAACAATCCAATCTTACCACCTTTTGCATATGGTGCTAAAAGGTCGATAACTTTAATACCGGTCTCTAAGATTTCCTCTGCCGGGTTCTGGTCTTCAAATGCCGGCGGTTCACGATGGATGACCCATTCCGGTGCATCCTTCAATGGTTCGCCACCATCGATTGCTTCTCCTAATACGTTGAACAGTCTTCCCAATGTCTGCTCTCCGACAGGAGTTTTAATTCCGCTTCCTGTAGCGGTTACTTCCATATCACGGCAAAGTCCTTCGCTGGAAGCTAACATAATACAACGTACCGTATGATTTCCGATATGCTGTGCCACTTCCATGATGCACTTCTTATCGCCGTTTTTCACTTCAAGGGCGTCTTTGATTGCCGGCAATTCTTCGTCTTCAAATGAGACATCCACTACCGGACCTAACACCTGTATAATTTTTCCTGTCTTCATGAAAAAGCCTCCTTATCACTGCCTCTTTTTCCGTTTCTGAGCCTTCGCTCCTGCAATGACCTCGGTTATTTCCTGGGTAATTGCTGCCTGTCTTGCACGATTATATAAGATATCAAGTTCATGGAGCATATCTCTGGCACTTTTGGTTGCTGCCTCCATTGCCATCATTCTTGCGTTCTGCTCGCAGGAATAAGACTCAACTAACGCTCCATAGATGAAACCAACTACATAATCCGGTACAATTCTATCCATCACTGCCTCCGGAGATGGTTTCAATGCCAGTTCCTCCATCGGAATATCTGCAGGCAGTTTCACGTTAAAACTTGCTTTCTTCAGTGGGAGCAGTTGTCTGATCTGTGTCTCCTCCTGAATCGCATTGACCATGCTGGTATAGATGATATAGACTTCGTCTAACTCTTCTTTCCGGTACAGTTCCAGAAGTTCCTCTGCAATATTTCTTGCACGGTTCAGTGTCGGATTCTGTACGGTATAGTGGAACTGCTTATCAATCTCAATTCCACGCTGTTCAAAATAGTGACGGCCTAACTCACCTAATACAAACAGTTTGTTATTTTTATGTGCTTTCAAATGCTCCTCTGCAAGCTTTAATACATTATGGTTATAGGAGCCTGCCAGACCCTTATCTGCCGTAATAACAATATAACCTACCATCCGTTCTTCCGGCTTTTTCTCTTCGTTGGTCTTAAAATAAATGTCCTCAATATCCGGAAGATGTCTTAAGATTCTGCTCATTTCCGACTGCAGGGTAAAGAAATAAGGTTCTGTGTCAGAAAGCATTTTCTTTGATTTCTTCAGCTTCGAAGAAGAAATCATATACATTGCATTGGTAATCTTCAATGTATCATTGATACTCTTCATCCGATCCTGAATTTCCTTTGCATTTGCCATAACAACACCTGCTCATTCCTATTGATTTCTACTGTCTTCGAATTCTTTTGCAGCCGCAACAATCTTATCGGTCAGTTCATCGGAAAGCACTTTGGTTTCTTCGATTTCCCTGCCGATTTCCGGATGCTTCAAATCCATATATTCAAGAATCTCATTCTGATACTGTTTTACATTCTTTGTTTCTACTTTATCAAATACACCATGGTTTGCCATACACAGTGTCTCTACCTGTTCATGCAGGGAAAGCGGATGGCAGAGTGGCTGTTTTAAAAGCTCCATCAATGCTTTTCCATGCTGTAACTGTGCCTTGGTCATATCATCAAGATCCGATGCAAACTGGGTAAATACTTCCATCTCACGATACTGTGCCAGGTCGATACGGATACTTCCGGATGCCTTCTTCATTGCCTTGGTCTGTGCAGCACCACCGACACGGGATACGGACAAACCAACGTTGACTGCCGGACGCATACCTGAGAAGAAAAGGTTACTCTCTAAGAAAATCTGTCCGTCTGTAATGGAAATGACGTTGGTCGGAATATATGCGGATACGTCTCCTGCCTGTGTCTCAATGATTGGCAGTGCGGTAATGGAACCTCCGCCCAATTCATCACTTAAACGACTGGAACGCTCTAACAATCTGGAATGTAAGTAGAATACGTCACCAGGATAAGCTTCACGTCCCGGAGAACGCTCTAACAGCAGAGAGATTGCACGATATGCTACCGCATGTTTGGATAAATCATCATATACGATTAACACATCTTTTCCCTGATGCATAAAGTATTCTGCCATTGCAGTTCCTGCATATGGTGCGATGTACTGCATGGATGCAGGATTACTTGCAGTTGAGGAAACCACAATGGAATAATCCATTGCATCATGCTTGGTCAGTGTAGATACGATTTTTGCTACACTGGACGCCTTCTGTCCGATGGCAACATAGATACAGATTACTCCTTTGCCTTTCTGGTTAATGATGGTATCTGTTGCAATGGAGGTCTTTCCGGTCTGACGGTCTCCGATAATTAACTCTCGCTGTCCTCTACCAATTGGGAACATGGAGTCAATGGACAAGATTCCTGTTTCCATTGGTGTATTTACTGATTTACGTTCTACAATGCCCGGTGCTTCCTCTTCGATTGGATGATAATCATCTTCCTTAATCTCGCCCTTTCCATCAATCGGCTCACCTAATGCATTGATAATTCTTCCAACAAAGCCTTCCCCTACCGGGATTCCGGCTTTTTTCCTGGTACGAACCACTTTGGTTCCTTCTTTGATTCCGGTATCACGGCCGAATAAAATAACACCGATTTCATTCTGTCTGATATCCTGTACCATTCCTTTGACACCGTTATCAAATACAACAATTTCACCATACATTGCATGGTCAATTCCGTAAATGGTTGCAATTCCATCACCAACCCAGATTACGGAACCGGTCTCACGACTGGATTCATCCCAGTCAAATTCTTCTATCTCGCTCTGGATAATCGAGATTATGTCTGCAGCACTAATTGCGCCCACAGGCTTCACCTCCCTGTTAATTTTCTTTCCAACTGACGTAAGCGGCCTTCATAGCTTCTGTCATATTCTTTATGATGAACCTTAATGATGTATCCGCCTAAGAGATTCTCATCTTCCTTTTCTGTCAGAACAATCTCACAGTCGGGATATTTCTCTGCAAGAATCTTTCTTGCCTCTGTTTCTTCTTCCGGCTGTGGTGTGCCTGCACAGGTCAGTTCTGCACGCAGGATATGATTCTGTCTGTCCCAATAGAGATAAAATGCATCCAGGATATCCTCCATTTCTCCGATATAACCCAGTCTGCACATCATCTTGGTATAGTTCACAAGCACCTTGGATAATCCGGCATCCTGATAAATCTTCTCTATCACGGCATCCTTCTTATGTATGGAAATCACCGGACTTGTGAGAACCTTAAGCAGTTCCGGTGTAAGCTCATAAAGCTCCCGGAGTTCATCTGCCTCCTGTCTTGTGGCACCCAGCCGATACAATACCTTTGCGTTATTTACTGCTTCCTGTGTCATGAGCATCACCTGTTTTCATAATTTTCCGTGCAGCGATGACTGCCAGTCTGGCAATCTCAGCCTGAGCTGCCTGCTGTGCCTTTTCCTGCTCGTTTGCAATATCTTCCTTGGCTTTTTCTAACATATGCTCAGTCTCTTCCCGGGTCTTCTCTACCGAGCGTGCATGTTCTTCTTCTGCTCTTGCTCTGGCATCAATAATAATCTGGTCTGCCTCCGTTCTTGCATCCGATAAGCGTTCTTCATAATCTGCCTTTAATTTTCTGGCATCTTCTTCGCTTTTCTTTACATCATCGAACTGCTTCTTTACCATTTCTTCTCTTGCCTCAATCACATTCATGACTCTCTGATAAAGAAATTTACGAAAGACTACATATAATACCAGCAGATTTACAACGGTCCATAAAATATTCCAAAAATTAATGCTAAGCATTTCCCGTACCTGCCTTTCTATAATCTTTCTTTATTATTTTAAGAAGAGGATGATTAACAATGCAATAACGAATCCGTAAATAGCAGTTGCCTCTGCCAATGCACATCCAAGAAGAAGTGATTTGCTGATTTTGCTCTCTGCTTCCGGCTGTCTTGCAATTGCATCTACTGCGGATGATGTTGCTTTTCCAATTCCAAGTCCTGCTCCAATACCTGTTAATACTGCGATACCTGCTCCGATTGCTACTAATAATGTTGATGACATAATATGCACTCCTTTTCTTTTCTACTTTTTTGTTTCTCTTTTTGTTTTTTTCTTCCCTATTCGGTTGCTTCTTTGACGAACAATGCGGTCAGAAATACGAATACATATGCCTGAATCAATCCGTCAAAAATGTCAAAATAACAGCTAAATACTGCTGGCAGAATTGCCGGTACTACCATTTTCAGCAATTCCATAATGACAAATGAACCTAATACATTTCCAAAAAGTCGCATACACAGCGACAATGGTTTGATAAAGACCTCCAGAATATTGATTGGAAGTACTACCGGCATCGGCTCTGCAAAACTCTTAAGCCAGCCCTTCGTTCCTTTCCTGCGGATACCCGCCATCTCAATCAATATGATACTCATCAGGGACAATGCTGCAGTAACATTCATATCCTTGGTCGGTGGTTTAAATCCCAGCAGACCGATTAAGTTGGCAATTCCAATATAGATTGCCACCGTCATAAGATAAGGAATATACTGCTTTCCATTCTCGCCTATGGTATCCCGGAAGAAGTTATTCAACCCGTTTACAGCCGTTTCCAGAATAATCTGTCTGCGTCCCGGATGTTCCACACTTAAGTTCCTGGTCAGGAGTATGCACAGCACAATAACTACTGCCATGATAATCCAGGTTACTACTACGGATTCATAAATGGGAATGCCTCCGAAAATCGGAATTGTAAATACCGTTTCACAGTTCAATTCTTCCATCAGGCTATTTACCAGAGCATCCATCTGTCTCACTTCCTTCTGCTGCTCTAAGGCATTTTTAAATCGTTAAAATTCTAACAAGAAAAAAATGCAAACGCAACCGTTTTCTTCCTGCAAAAATAGGTCTGACCATTTGCTGTTTTTTCGTGTAAATATTCCATATTCTTCTGCAATTTTTGCCAGTTTTTTGGTTGTTTTTTTATGCAATTTGTACACTTGCGTCAATTTGTATATTTTGGTATTAAAAAAATGCAGAAATTTCCTGTTTTTTCACAAACATTTTCTGCATTTTTCTTATTCTTTATAGACTTTATACAATTTTAATCATTAAGCTTACTTCACCAGAATTCCGTGGTGTTCCTCCATATAACCGCCGAAAATGGCATTCTTATAGCCTAATTTCTTAAATGCTTTTACCGCCTTTTCGGACCGGTAGCTGTAACTTCCTATAATATAAAAAGATTTTTCCTTATCCGGGAATCTCCGCAAAATACGGTCTTCCGTTATCTTGTCCAGCGGAATATTCTTTGTTCCTGCCACATGTCCTTTCTGGTAATCTTCCTTTGCCCGGCAGTCAATTATAATTGCATTTTCCGAAGTATGCGCTGCATTGATTGCTTCATTTACAGTCAGACGTTTCTTAAAAATACCCATTCTTCTGTTCCCTTCTTCTTTTGTTATGCTTTTGCCTGCATATAAATCCGGATGTTTTCTTCTAATAAATCCAGATCCACCGGTTTGGCAATGTGTGCATCCATCCCTGCTTCCATACAGGTCCGGATATCTTCCGCAAAGGCATTGGCTGTCATGGCAAAAATCGGTATTTTCGCTGCTTCCTTCTTCTTAAGTCTCCGGATTTCTTTCGTTGCATCATAGCCATTCATAACAGGCATCTTAATGTCCATTAAAATAATATTATATCGTCCTTCCTCCGCTCTTGCAAACATTTCTACTGCTTTCTTGCCATTTACTGCCCGGTCACAGTCTGCACCTTCCATTTTTAACAGTTCTTCCAATATTTCTGCATTTAAATCATTATCATCTGCTATCAGAAAACGCATTCCTTTTAATGTCATTTTCTCTTTTTCTGTTGCTTGTCCTTTTCCCTGCAATTGCTGCTCTTTTCTTGCCTGTTCGATGCACCGTTTAAAATTTGTCACAAAAAACGGCTTGCTTAAAATACTTTGAATTCCAGCATAACCCGCTGCTTCTTCTATCTCCTTACAATCATAGGCAAAAAGCAGTAATACTGTTTTCTCTCCCAGAATCTGATGCAATTTTTCTGCTGTAGTAACACCATCCATTCCCGGCATCTTCCAGTCTATAATTACAACATCCCAGGTCTTTGTTTTTCCGGCTTCCACAGCCTGTTCTGCCATATGAACCGCCATTTTGCCGGAATCTGCTGTCTGCACATCAATCCCAAACGGATGCAGCGTATCCATAATATATCTTCTTGATTCACTCTCATCATCAACCACCAGTACCTGGCTTATCTTCTGCAGTTTCCACCAGTTAACCTTCTCCTGGTACTTTATTTTCCGGAAATTCAAAATCACCTCAAAAGTAGTTCCTTTTCCAAGCTTACTCTTCACATGAATGCTTCCACCCATTAACTCCACCAGGCTCTTGGCAATTGGCATTCCAAGACCCGTTCCGGAAACCGGATTAACAGTGCTTTGCACTTCCCGGCTGAATGGGTCAAAAAGATTCTTAAGATACTCTTCACCCATCCCCTGTCCATTATCACTGATCCGGAACTGATACTGTGCAAAGTTTCCCTTTTTCTTTGGTACTTCTGTAATATCAAATACTATCTTACCGCCCTTTGGGGTATATTTTACTGCATTGGATAAAATGTTCAGCAGTATCTGCTTCAGACGTAATTTATCTGCTTCCACTTCTTCTGTTTCTATCCGATGTACATGAATCATGAATTCCTGCCCCTTCTCTCTGGTCTGTGAACGGATGATCATATCCAGTTCTTCCACCAGTTCAGCAATATTCGTGTTCATAATATTAAGGACCGTTTTACCGGCCTCAATCTTCGACATATCAAGGACATCATTAATGAGTCCAAGCAGATGTTCCCCTGAATAAGTCAGTTTTCTTGCATATTCCCGGACACAATCCGAATTTTCAGCATCTCTTGAAATCAGTGTAGCCAGTCCCATAACCGCATTTAAAGGAGTCCGCATATCATGGCTCATATTGGATAAAAATACACTTTTCGCTTCATTGGCACGCTCTGCCTCTGCTTTTGCCGTATTTGCAAACAGCACCGTCTCTTCCAATGCAGAATTGACTTCTTCCAGCTTCTCTGCTGCTTCTGCCTGCTGCATTGCATTTCGTCTCGCGTAAGCTACCTTATTCTTTTCATTATAAATCCATAGAATACTAATACCCAGTGCTGCTAACATTGCAATGATAATGCAGGTCACTGTCAGCCAGATATGCAGCATCATAATCTGATAATCTGCCAGTACATTCTGCACAATCGTAATGTCCACTTCACAGGCTATCATATACTGTGTTCCTTTTAATGCACGATACGAAAAATAGTCGGACTCATTTTCACGTTCCAGGGTTATACACCCGGAACTTCGTTCTGCATAGTCCGACTTCACTTTTTCATAATCTTTCTTATTCATAATCTTTTGTTCATGGTAACTGTCAAACAGATTATAATTTATGGTTACTTCGCCCGGCTCATTATTAATGCTTGCGTACGCCACTTCGCCGTTTTCATCCATGACATAGATATTAGCCTGTCCGTTATAAGCAGACGTTACAAAAAGATCGTTAATAATCTGTGGCCGGAATAGAAATGCAATTGCTTCATATTCTTCCCCATTGACCCAAAAAGAATCTACTGATTTTGCAATTATAAAGATTTCCTCTCCATCCTTCCAGGTGCAGTACTGGGCAATTCCTTTATTCTCACCAAATAATTCCGACAATCCATCCTGCATCTGTATCCTGCCATTCAGTCCACGCATACACAGATATTCGCCTTCATCATTAACAAAGACAATATCCCGCACCATATCACTTTCCATGGAGTCAAAATAGTTCTGGTAATCTTTCAGTTCTGCTTCCCTTTCCCCATCCCCGAACATATATTTTTCAATAGAATCTATCTGTTCATAAGTAATCTCCAGACGGTTCCGGTAAGCACGCTCCATCTGTTCCATCAGTTCAGATAAACTCTGTTTGCTGTTCTTATCAATGTATTGATTTGAACCCCCAAGGTCTTTTGACATCCAGCCAAATATCAAAGCCATAACCACAATACATACAATCAATACCGTAAAAACCTTTTTTTCCTGCTTTTCCTTTTTCATCCCGCATAATACCTTCCAATCTGTTTCAGATTATCAGACTGGTTCCTGCAAATTTTGTCGAAAAAGCAAGATGTCTCTGCCTAATTAAATCTTTCCTGAAGTCCGTTTTTCCCTTAAGTCCTCTACCAGTGCATAAACCTCCGGTCTCCGTTCCTTCAGATGTTCGTCTAACGCATGCCGGCGTTCTTTAAAGCGCTCTGCCAGTTCCGGATGTTCCTTTGCAATACGCTCATGTACTTCCCGTCGATGTTCCTCTAACCGCATAGCCAGCGTTCTTTCATCTTTACCGGAAATATTAACAATCTCTTTCAAATGCTCCTCTAAATGCTCCAGCCACTCATCTTCGTCCAGTTCTTCCATATGGGACCAGCTTCCATGTAACAGCTTTTCCACATCTCCTGTCTTTTTCAGCTGTTCTATCTGTGCCACAATCTGCCGCTCTATAGCATCTTCAGTTTCCGAACCAAATGCCCAGACAAATTCCTGCACCCGGTTATCCGCCCTCTTTCTTGAGGCACTGCGCTGTTTATTGTCTACACCGCCCTCCAGCGGATAAGGACGTTCATAACCCATATCCTTTAAAGCAATATGTATTGTTCTTCTTGCGCTGCCCTCTTCTATGATGTGTCCCAGACCAAGCTTTCGCATCTGTTCATTCAAATCTGCAATATGTTCTGTAATATAAAAACAGATACCACGTTTCTTAAGACCCTGATACAGCATTTCCAACTGATCCGCCGCTGTAATGTCCATGGAGCCGATAGCACTGGCATCTAAAATGACTGCCTTCGTATCCTCTTTTATATTGTCTTCAATGTCCCGCTTTAACATCTGCACATTAGCAAAAAAGAGATTACTGCTGAACCGGTATATCAGAACACCTTCTATCGCATGTATCTGATGACTTTCTTTTAAATCCCGGAAATGGCGATGTCCCGGCTGGATTCCAAGAAAACATCTTGATGGCTTGGCAGTACGGATAATCATCTCAGTAAAGGAAAGTATAATGCCAATCAAAACGCCATTGATGGTTCCAAGCATCAGCACGCCAAAGAATGCTCCTAAGAAAATGAAGAATTCTGTACGGCTGACCTTCAACAATCTTGCAGCAAGCTCAAATTCCGTTGCCCCAAGTAATGCAGAAATTACAATTGCCGTCAGCATCGGAATCGGAAGATAGCCGACAAATCCGGTTCCGCAAAGCAGCAATACCAGCATGGATAAACCGGCTATGATTCCGGTCAGCTGTGTCTTACTCTGATACTGTTCTCCCATTGCAGTTCTTGAAACAGAGCCATTAATAGGACAGCAGCCTGTAAATGCTGCCAGGAAATTTCCCATGGAGAATGCAAAAATTTCCTGATTATCATTAATTCGATATCCATTCTTCTGTGCGAAATTATTTTCTGCCAGAAGCGTTTCTGCCATAATGACCACTGCCACCGAAAGGCTGATAGTTACTACCTCTTTCATCGGAAGCATGCGGATATCCGGAATCACAAACTGTGGAAGTCCCGGTTCTACTGCAGACAGCGTCTGGATTCCCCATTCCCTCACCGGAAAAAATTTTGTCATTACTGCTCCTGCTGCCATTAAAAGCACTGCCATTGGAAATTTCGGCATTACTTTCTTTGATACAAGAAGTATCAGAAGGGAAATGCCGCCTAAAATCAGTGATGGCAGATTCACCTTCGTCTGCCCGATATGCTCCACCAGCTCAATGAGTTCTCCAACGCCGGCGGTACCGCCCATTAACTTTGGTACCTGCATCAGAATAATCGTGGTGCAGATTCCGGTAATAAATCCACCCATAACCGGTGCCGAAATATAGTTCACCAGTTTTCCTGCTTTCATAAAATAAAACGCCAATAACCAGACTGCCACAAAGAAAGTAAGTACCGGCACTGCTGCAATTGCTTCACTGCTTCCACTCTCAATACCAAGTCCCACCAGTGCCGAACCGATTAAGGCTGCCGGTGCCGCATCTACGCCAAAAATAAACTGTGGTGAAGTCGAACACAGTGCAAATATCAGAATTGGGAAAATGGAACCATACAGACCATAGACTGCCGGAAGTCCTGCAATCTGTGCATAACCCATAGCTATCGGAATGGAAACTGCCATAATAATAATACCGGCCAGAATATCCTTTGGAAGATTTTTCTTATCATATTTACGAATGGTAGCTGCAAGTTGTATGCGCATATTATCGCTTCTTTCTACTATATTATTTTTTATTATACGGCAAATAAGATGATTGTACAATTCTTTTGGCAGCAGAAAGGACAGGCTCTTTATCCGTGCCTGTCCTTTCTGTTCTGGTTGTTCTAATTATTCTGTTCTGTTTATTCCATTCTGATTATTCTTTTTTATTTCTGATTATTCATTTTCAGTTGCTTTCTTTCTTCTGAAAACAAACATTCCTCCACAACCTGCTGCAATCAATGTCATACAAACTGCAATTGCAGAATTATCACCTGTCTTTGGTTTACCGGATGTCTTTACGGTTGGCTGGCTATTTGCTGTTGTTGATGCATTTGCTGCTGTTCCAGCCGCACCACCGGAAGCTGTACTGTCACTTTCAGAAGTTGTACCGCCATTTCCGGATGTTGTACCACCATTTCCTGTGGCAGCCGTATCTGCCAGCTTTTCTGTGGTAATAAGATAAGTAGAGCAATGATTCTGTTTTACGGTCAGATATCCTTCTGAATCTACTACTCCCGCATCAATATTTAAAATCGTTCCATTGTCAAATAACCGGCTGTAATATAATGTCTTTCCGGCATACCGGGTTCCCACAAAAATACGAATCTGTGCTTCTGCCGGAAGCTGACCGGAATAATTATACTTAATCTGTTCAATGAAAATATTCTTATTTACTGCATTTGGAAGCGTGCCCAGCTCACTGTAATCTTTTACAATCTTTACTCCAAAATCATAGCTGGAAACATTATCAACGGCTGACATGGTTCCTTTTCCAAAGGTAAAGGAAAGCTCATCATTGGATTTGATAACAATGTCCTTTGTCTGATTCTCTGCCAATATCTGCCGGAATCCATTGTCGGAAATAACGGTATCTCCATCTGTTACATCCACTACGCCATTCACTACAACCTGCTTCGGTGTAAAGGAAATCACATCCGCCCCGGAATATACATTGTAAACATTCTCTACTTCTTTTCCTTCAAATTCATAACCAGCCGGTAAGGTATCTTCCGCAAGCGCCATGTTTTCTACAAGCTCTTTCATAACCGGATGTGCTGCGTCCATAAGATATCTGGTTTCCTGTGTATTATAATCCGTATAACTCATAAGAATCGGACAAAGAATCCGGTAAGAATTACCAGCCTCATAATAGGTTCCTCTATAAATAAAGGTGTCTCCCGTATCCTGTTTCTTTACCAGACAGGCATCACTTCCTCCACTTGCCATCGTAGTGGAATAATAAGCTGCTATCTCTCCATTTGCTGTATATGCCGAAATATCCGTAAGCTTATCTTCTACAGTTATTGCTACCTCTGCACCCAGCGTAGTGCATTCCTGCAATTTTTCAATCCGGTAGGTCTTATTTCCGGACATATCGGTTACTTCTGTTATAACAAACCGGCCTTCTTCTCCGGTTTTTGTATACACATCACTCTGGACCGGACTGATATCAGTTCCAAAATAACCACCATATACCTGAATCATTTCAAAAGGATGCTCTGCCTGCATCTTCATGTCATTAACCTGTCCCTTTGCCACAATCGGTGATGACATATAATTCCAGGATGAACCAAACGGACATCCGTCAGTTCCACGATATACCGTTACTGTACTGTCCCCGGAAACCGTCAGCAGCGACTTGCCGCCTTCTGCAAATAATTCAATACCATCCGGGTTCTTTCTGTTTTCATTGACGGTAAGGCTTCCGGAACCGCAGATTGTCAGGGAGCCGCCCCAGCCGCCATGCCAGATTCCAAGATTCTGCAGCTTATTACTGCCTACCAGATTCAATTTAAAATCGTCTCCCATCATGTTGGTATAAAGTGCAACATCCGGATGGTCATAATTGGTTAAGGTCAGCGTATTGCTTGCCTGGTCATAAGACGCTCCGTCCACTGTATTTTTCTCATTGGTGGAAAATACAACCGTATCATTCAATTGAATATTGGCAAATGCAAACTCTCCTTCCATGCATGGTCCATTTGATGCCTGCACCGGAATCATGGACGGAACCATCATCAGGGATGCTGCCAGTGCCACTGCACCAATACATTTTAAAGCACGTTTCATTTTCATAAATCTATCCTTCCTTTCTTCGTATTATAAAAACACTATAAGGAAAACGATAGATTCTGTGCAGTCTACATCCGTTTCAAAATATGAGAAATTTATCTCACCCAGCTTTTTGGGGCAGAATTTCAATCTACAAAACCCGCACCAATAGCTGCCGGCAGCTTTTTACGGGTACCCGGCAACTACGAGAAACACGCTTTGCAAGTTTTTCCAATTATCGCATAACCAAAAATCCCCCGAAACAGATTTGGGTTATTATTAACCGCCTGCTCCGGGGGATTCCATTTTTATTTTTATTCTGTTCGTACTCTACTAATCCTGCTTGCCTAATGAAGTCTTTCTTAATGCTGCCGCAATAATAAATGCATACACTCCACCAATCAGTGCGGTAACTACCTGGGTAAATGAGAACTGAAGCTGCAATACCTTTAACATTGGTGCCATTTTCTCCGGAAGCATATTTGGTAAAATAATCAGGGAAATTACAACTCCCATAAATAATCCTTTTAAGATAGAACCGATTACAATAGAAACCGGGAATCCTGCTTTACTACCAAGCTTCCCCTTAAGCAACGCTATACAAAGCACCAGAATGGCATTTCCTGCCATAATGCATGGAAACATTGCCGGAATGGCTGCCATTACCGGGCTTCCGGTAATAAAGAATGCAGTAACCGGTGTAATAATACTTAAAATAATTCCGCATGCCAGTCCCGCATACAATACAGTTAAGATTAATGCTGCATTGATAACTGGTCCTGTTATGTATACACTTAAGTTCTTAAAGAACTGACTTGCAATACAGATTGCAAGCATAATTGCAGTAACTGTAATTTGTCTGGTTTTCATTTTCATGATGTCTTTCTCCTCCTGTGCATCTATATTCGTAGGAACTGACCGGTTCCATACCAACGCAATCATACTCCAATGAAAGCTAGAATGCAACCGGATGATTTCTCATCTGCGATTCTGTAAACCATTTTTATAATTGTTCCAGTGTGCTCTTTACACTATTTGCGGCACTTAAAATCACATTGGACGATGCTGCAATCTCCTCCGTTGCTGCGGCAAGATTCTGAATCCGGTTGCCGGTATCATTTACAACATTTGCCAGCTCGTCCGCATCTTTGATAATCTCCGCAATGGATTCTTTTACCTTTGCCTGACTCTCTGTACTCCGGGATGCCGTATCCTTGGAATTCATGGCCAGTTTATTTATCTCATCCGCAACTACTGCAAAACCTCTTCCCGCCTCTCCTGCACGGGCTGCTTCGATATTGGCATTCAATGCCAGAAGGTTAGTCTGTGCAGCAATGGAGACTACTTCCTGATTATTCTCTGCCATAGATTCCAACAGCATATCAATCTCCTGCATTCTGCCAGTCAGCTTCTCACAGAATTCAGACACATTACCAATTTCCTCTGATACTGCACTGCATTCCGTCGCATTACTTTCGTTTCCATTCACCATATCATCCACAGAATCATAGAGTGATACAAACAAGTCATTGACTGTCTCCACCGTTGTTTTAATATTCTCCTGCTGTTTCTCCACTGCATCTTTTTCTGCCTTGATTTCATCAGCAAGTTCTAATGCTCTCTTCTTCTCTTCCTCTACGGTATCCTTTACAAAATGAATACAATTTTCCTTCTTATTGAAGCCATTATAAATAGCCAATGCCATCTTTTCACAGCTTTCATAGCCACAGCATTCACAGTCAATGCATCTTGCTTCCTTAGTCTTCTTGCCCATCTCATCATAAATCTGATTCAGTTCCTCTGTAGACGGAAGTTTATAATTACACTCTTCGGAGCAGTCTGTATATTTTCTAAGATAATTCTCCAGTTTTAATTTTGAGAACTGCTTATTTAATTTTGCAAGCCGCTGTGCCGGAGTCAGTTTCCTTGACCATGCACTGTTCTTCGTATTCTTCTTACAGTTCTCCTGTATCTGATGGATATTATATAAAGCTTTATCTGTTCCTGCAATTTCCTCTTCAACACCGGTTCCGTAAATACAACCCATTCCACAGTTTAATGCGTCAATGAATAATTCTTTATTCATGCCCTTTGCAATTTCTTCCTTATGCTCCTCTAAATAACGATATGTGTGTTTCTCTCCTTCTATCTGGCGTATATATACATCGTCCCCTAAGAACCAGTATACATTTTCCTTCAAGCCACCCGGCATCGGATAGATGGAACCAAGTCCATATTCAATTTCATCACTGGCAAATGTGCCTGATATATTATGTTCTCTTACATATTTCATCAAATGGTCAAATGTCACATTATACGATACATAGCCTTCTGTATCCGGGTTATGAATCTCTGACCATTTTGCAACACACGGACTGATAAATGCCAGTTTATCTGTAATTCCCATCTCCTGCTTTGCATAAATTGCGCTGCACATCATCGGACTGTGTACCGGGAATAACTTTGGAAGAAGCTCCGGTAAGTAGTGTTCAATATATCCCACAATTGCCGGACATGGCTGGGAAATTCCACCGGTAAAGTTGTATTTCTTTACATAATTAAGATATCCCCAGGTTGTAATGTCTGCACCGAAAGATACACTGATTATACGGTTCACTCCAAGATTCTTTAATCCTCCCAATACCCTCTCATAATCTTCAGGATAGTTTGCCTTGAACGCCGGAGCTAATAGTATGGATATTTTCTCACCTTTTGCAAGGTCTGCAAAGAATTGCTCCGTATCATCTTCAAACTCTCTTGCACCATGCTTGCAGGCATCCATACATGCACCACAGCCAATACACCTTGCCGGATCTACCTGAATCCGCTCTGTTCCATCTTCTTCTGTTACTGCCACACATGCCCCCGGACAAGGACACACGCGAATACATTTGTTACACCCAATACAGTTGTCATTGGTAAAAACCAGACTCATTTCAAGCACCACCCTTTACTTATATTCATAAGCTACCTTTTTTCAATTTCAACAAATAATATCTCATATTTGTCTATTCGTTAATAATATTATTTCTTAATAAAATTGTCAAATTTTCATGTTTTTATATGATATATTCTTACGATTTCCCGCAATTTTCGACACTTTTTGAACAAGAAATAGCCCTTGCCTCTATTGTCCAACAGAAGTCTGTTGCTATTTCATCAGAAAATGCTCCCGCTCAGGGTATTGCTGCCGGAATGCTTCCAACGCAGCTTTCTGCAAAACTGCAAATTCCCTGTCCATATGAAATTTATGTGGCATTGTAAATGCAATTGCACTTATCTGCTCTGCTATTTTTTTAGCAATTCCTTCCTCTGACAGCTGTCCCATTCCAAATACGAAAGAGGTGAAACCTCTTCCCTTTTTACTCACATCCATAAATGTAAGAAACGTATTCTTTAATTCTGCCTGAAGTATCTCCTGTTCCACCCGGCTTCGGTTCTCTGCATCCAGAAGATATAACCCATTTATGATTTCAACTGCCTGTTTCTTCCGCTGTCCCGAAAAATCTACTCCGGTACTTTCCGAAAGATATTTCATCTGCATCAGATAACCAATAAAGGTATCCTCTTTCTTTTTCTTCTTTCCATATCGAGCATATAAAAGCTGCTCCCGGAAAGTATCTCCTTCTGCTTGTTCCGTACACCCGTGCTTCTGCCATAGTTCCATTCTTTTTCCAGCATTAACTTCCTGATAAAAATCATTCAGCCACTTTGAATCTTCCTGCATAATATTTCCTCTTCGTCACTATTTTATAAAATCTTCAACATTACTGATGTCAACTTTACGATACTGGGATACATAGTATTTTTCTTCCTGCAGGCTTTGTACTTCCTGATTCTTTCCATCATAAATGTCCACTGCAAGCCTTGCCATTTCTCCAGCCTGGTCTTCCTTGTCATTATATACGGTTCCCTGCATGGTTCCATTCTGTATTGCCTCTAATGCATCTTCCAATCCGTCAATACCAAATATAATCGGCCACTCCTGCCGGTTATAACCGGCATCTTTATAAGCTTCAATTGCCCCTAATGCCATTTCATCATTGTTGGAAATAACCATCTCCACTTCGGTCCCATACTGACTGATAATCTGATTCATTCTATTTTCCGCCTGTCCCCTGTTCCAGTCTGCAAACAGGTAGCTCAGTTTTTCCAGATTGATTCCCTGTTCTATCAGTGTCTTTACCGAACTGTCTGTACGGCTGATGGCATCCTGATGTCCAGCCTCTCCCTCCAGTAAAATATACTGAATTCTCCCATCCTGATTCCTGTCAACCTCAGGATGATTCTTTATGTAATCTGCTGCAATTTCTCCCTGCATCTCGCCGGACTGTTTTGCCTCACATCCTACATAGTATAGTTGATTCCACTGCGACAAATCCTCCGGAACCGGTTCTCTGTTAAAGAAAATGACAGGGATATCATTCTGTCTTGCCAGTCTGATAACGGTTGTCGGATCCGTCCGGTCAACCAGATTTACACATAAAATATCACACCCGGCATCTATCATTTCTTCGACAATTTCATTCTGGGCTTTCTGATCATTATCTGCACTTCTGACAGATGTTATAATCTTCCGTTCTTCTGTTTCCCGCTTCTTTAACTCTTCCTTCAGTTCATCCACCGTGGCGTTGATAAACGGGTCATCATGCGTATAGGTAACTACACTCACCCTCAGTGTATTTTCTATCCGCTTTGTCTTCTGATTGCATCCGGGCAGCACCAGTATCAGTATTATCAGTGTTACCGTAACCGCCATTGTCCTTCTTCTTGTTCTACTCATATGAATACAAAAACCTTTCCAGATCTTTTGAATACAAATCTTCTTTATTGATTATTCTGACTTCTGTTTCACAACTGTTCATTTTGTAAAAGGAATGCCTTAGCTTTTTTGCAATCTCATTCATACTCTTATACCCCGTCTCATAATCATCTGGTACGACAAGACATTCTATATTCTGATTATCTAATAACACAATTGCTTTTTCACTGCTTCCAACTCCATAAATCTTTGCACCGTGATACTTATTTTCTTCTGCAGCCTCACCCACTTCTTCTAATGCCCAATTGTCCAGTATTACCAGATAATCTACCTGTTTCTTAGATGCAATAATCTCACTGGTGTTCTGGTTTCCCCTGGCATAATTGTACTCCCAGGAAATTTCACAACCACTTCCCTCCAGTCCATCTTTTAACCCTGCAATTCTGTTCACATTTTCCTCTGTCTCTGCCTTTCCAAGAATGACACCGATTTTTTTATTCTCCAGTTGTTCTTCATCATCCTGTATTAACCGCTCCGCAAGCATCTGACCAATCTTATAATTATCCGGTTTTACCGTTGCATAACCAGATGGCTCTTCTGCGTAGGTATCCTCATTAATCAGTATAAACGGTTTCTCCCCCTGCAGCCGGTTTAGCATAGTCTTTGTTTCTTTTCCCGGAGCCGGACAGATTACAAATGCATCTACATTATTCTGCAGTTGTTCATTAATCAGTTCTTCTTCATCCTCCATGCTTTCAATTAAATCTGTATTACAAATGATCAGATGCAGATTATTATTTTCCGCAGACTGTTTTAACCCATTCAGCAATGCATCCCATCTCTTATCTCCGGAATCTTCCACAATAACCGCAACTCTTTTCATAGACTCATTATCTGAAAAAATCCTGATTATAAAAAATGCAGCCAGTACAATAAGCATCAGTTCTGTGAGGATAAAGGTAATCTTATTTTTTTTCATCTTCTACCCTCTCTCTTTTTCTGTTCTGATTTTCAAGTTCTCCACGTTTTTCCTCTGAATAAGGAATTGCCGGGATATGTATTACAGCCTTTGTTCCTTCATCCGGCTCACTGTAAATTTTTAATCCATATTCTTTGCCAAACATCAGTTGTATTCTGGTATGCACATTGATAAGCCCAACTCCCGAACCATGCTTTGGAACTTTTTCACTATTTGTCAGAAGATTATCAACCACTTCCTGGCTCATGCCCATTCCATTGTCCTCTACTGACAGGAAAATATCATTCCCTTTCTGCTCACCGCGGACAATAATTTTGCCACCCTCATCTTCATCCATATTTCCTACTCCATAATAAATTGCATTTTCAAGCAATGGCTGTACTACCAGTTTTACAGTACAGCATTCCTCTACGTTTTTATCAATCAGAAATTCCACCTGAAAACGGTCTTTATAACGAATCTGCTGTATGTTCATATAACTTTTGCTATGTTGTAATTCTTCCGAAATCCTTATCACTGTCTTTCCTTTTGAAAGACTGATGCGAAGCAGTTTTGCCAGTTCCGAAATCATAAAAACAGCTTCTTCATTCTTATTTGCCTCTACCATCCAGGTGATGGATTCCAGTGTATTATAAAGAAAATGTGGATTAATCTGGCTTTGCAGTGCATCCATTTCACTTTTTCTCCGCTTATTCTGCTGCCGGATAATTTCTTCCATCAATTGTTCTATCTGCTTATATGAATTTTGGACAGAATATGCCAGATGCCTTATCTCTGAAGCACCCCCTATATATATTTCAGTCTTTTCTCCTGTTTCATAAGACTTTACGGATTCATCCAATTTCAAAATCGGTTTCGAAATCTTTCTTGCCATAATTTTATTCACAACAAAAAGCATCATCAGAAGAATAATTGCCGTGGCAATTATATAATACCGGAACTTATTAATGCTTGCCGTCTGTACCCCCTCCGGTACAACTCCTACCAGTTTCCATCCGGTATAAGATAGACTGTTCACAACTATATTACTTTTTACCCCATTCACAGAAATCTCATATGTACCATCTGCATAACCGGCAGCCGTACTGCTATCTTCTGTAAAAAATCCCCTGTCTATTTCTGCTTTTCTTGGGTGATAAAGAATTTCCCCATCATCTGTACATAAATAATAATACGTCTCTCCCGCTGCTTCATTCAGGTTATCTAAAACCTCTTCTATCATGGAATACTTCATATCAACCAGCAATACTCCACTGTCCGGAGTGTCACCATGATTCATATCCACAAGACTGCTTAAAGACACCACCCAGTTATATTGATATGTCTCATTCTCAAACAAATCCTGTATATGGGGTGTTGATATATGTATATTTTCTATCTCATCTATAGCGCTTTTATACCAGTCCTGCTCTGTTACTTTCTGATTCTTTTCTCTGGTAGCTACTGGTTCTGCTGCAATAATTTTCCCATCACTGTCATAAAGGGCCATACTCTGCAGCTTATCATTATTTACTTCATACAACAGACTGAACTGCCTGCTGAATTCCTGGTCAGAAATATCATATTCCTGTACGATATTATAATTAACAGCATTACAAATCTGTCTCATATTCCGCAATTCATTATTTACCTGATCCACTGTACTCTCTATCCGGCTTTCTGCATTGGAAATTGCGGTTTCTTTTACTGACATTTTAAAACGGCTATAAATCAGTAATCCCATAACTATTGTTGTAACAATGGTCATGGCAGAAAGAACTGTCATAAGCAGTGACTGTATATCCATCCAGGCTGAAATATTCTGCATCATATTTTGAATTGTATTCCTTTTTTCGTGCTTTTTCTTTCTGTTTTTTTTCTGATCCATACCTCTCCATATTCCTATTCTGGTGATTTTCTGTATTTTGACGGAGATACTCCAAATTTCTTTTTAAACACATAACTGAAGTAATTTGCGTCCAGATACCCTACTTTTTCTCCAATTTCATAACTTTTATTATTGGTTTCTACAATAAGCCTGACTGCGACATCCATCCGGTAATCCGTCAGATATGTAATAAAGGATTTCCCAGTTTCTTTTTTAAATATCGTTGAAAAATACGAATTGGATACACCAAGCACTGAGCATACCGTATCCAGGGAAAAATCAGGTTCCATATAACGCTCTGCCACAACATTCTTTGCATCTGTAATCAGCCGCCTTGAAGTATTATTTCTTGCACTTTTCAGTTTTTCACTAATTGCCACTGCTGCTTTTTTCATCCACTTCATCAGAGTTGCTTTATCCAGTTCCGGCACCTTTTCATAGAGATTTTCTTTTTCTTCAAAGAAATCATTAAAGTCCATAAAATTATTGGCGCAGAACCGGTAAAAAGCACCTACCATCTCCATAACTGATAAATGATACTGATTTACTGTGGCAGCACTTTTATGAAGTTTTTCCACTTCCCTCTCTACTGCTGACTCAATGTCTTTTACATTTCCAAGATAAATCGTTTTAAACAACTCATGCATTTTCGTATCTTCTGACTGTACGGCTACCGTCTGCTCCCGTGGAACTACTTCCGCAATATTTATAGCCCTTGCAGTTCCATAAAGAACCCGGTAGGATACTGCTTTTCTTGCACCTTCATAAGAATTACTGATATTCAAAAGACTATCGCAATATCTTCCAACACCGGCCGTTACAACTGCACCAATCACACGGTTCGCCCATCTGCAGAATCTATCGCAAAAATCTGTCAGTTCTGTTGCCTTATCTTCTGAATCAAGCGATACTATCAAAACTGTATTCCCAAGATACATAAATTCCTGACAGTTGAGTTCTGATGCAATCCTTTCCTTTATTTCATGCTCGACAGACATGGATAACAACAATGGATTCATTCCTTCCGGCACATGGTGCTCTGAAGTATGAAATACCACGCTGCAATAATAGGGTCCCTCCAGTGGAATCTGATAGGCAGATAAAAATTTCTCATATTCTGTCTCATTTACCCTGCCTTCAATTAACGAAACAAAAAAATTCGTCCTTAGCACCGGAAGTGCATCCTGGAAATAATTTTGCAGTTTTTTAACATTTAATTTTTCTTCTCTTTCCCGGTTTAAAGTCTCTTTCAATCTTTCCATGCAGTCAGATAATTCAACTGCATTTACCGGCTTTAACATATATTCTTCAATTTCCAGATGTACTGCCTCTTTGGCATATTCAAATTCATCAAATCCTGTAAAAATAATAATATGTATATTTGGATAATCATTATTTAACTTCTGCGCCAGTTCCAGGCCATTCATATAAGGCATTTTTATATCGGTTATCACAACATCCGGCTGTATATTTTCTACCAGTTCCAGGGCTTTCACTCCATTGGTTGCACTGCCTGACACCTCAAAGCCCAGTCCATCCCAGTCCATCTTATGCTCCATTGCCTGGATTGCTTCTATTTCATCATCAACTAAAATCACTTTATACTTTTCCATATGACGTTCCTCTTTCAGCATGTTCAGCTCTTTCTTCTCCTGCTCTTATTATATCAGACAAATGTCTTTTTCTGAATACCTGATATTGTTTAGGCCGTCCATTCATCTCTGGCGATGAGCGGGCGGCCTATGGTGATTATATATGAATGATTCTGATTACGAATTACTTATTTTTTCTGTACATATTTCAGACAGTCAAGTGTTACTGCTGCCAAAATGATGATTCCTTCGAAAATAAACTGAAGATTTGTATCAATACCCAGAATGGTAAGGGAATATGTAAGGGATGTAAAGATAAGTACACCAGTTACAACTCCGGAAATCTTACCAATACCACCGGTAAAGGATACACCACCAACTACGCAGGCTGCAATAGCATCCATATCCCATCCTTGTCCATATGCTGCACTACCGGAACCAACCATTCTGTTACATTCCAGCCAGGAACCAAATCCATACAGGATACCTGCCAGAATAAATGCTCCTAATGTTACTTTAAATACTGATATACCGGAAACTGCTGCTGCTTCAGGATTTCCACCAACCGCATACAGATTCTTACCAAATGTTGTTTTATTCCAGATGAACCATACTACGATAACTGCAACAACAGCCCAAAGGATAATTGTCGGGAATTTTCCAATCTGCGGAATAAACATAGCCGGGATTGCAGAATCAATAGCTCCGAAGGAAACACCTTTTGTTGCATATGTTACAAGTCCGAAAATAATCAGCATGTTTGCCATGGTTGAAATAAACGGATGCATCTTGAACTTCGCCATAAAGAAGCCTGCCAGCATAGAAAATGCTGTTGTAAGTACAATACAGACTGCCAATGCAAGAATTGCTCTTGCAGCAACCGGGATACCGGTAAAGTCAAAGATATGGCCAAATACACCACCTGTATTAATTCCGTTATGCATGATGATGGTTGCTGTTACCATACCCATACCAACCATACGTCCAACAGAAAGGTCAGTACCTGTTAAAAGAATCAGTCCTGCAACACCTAATGCCAAGAACATTCTTGGTGAAGCCTGCTGCAGAATATTTAAGATGTTTGTCGTTGTCAGCAACTGTGTATTCTTTACAACCGGTGTAATAATACATAAAGCAATGAAGATTAAAATAATGACAATATACAATCCATTTTTATAAAGGAACTGTGTGGTATTAAAGGTATATTTGTAATTTTCAAATTTCTGTGCTCTCTTCTGTGCAAATGTATATCTTGACATACGGAGTAAGTCAATCAGATGATACTTATGTGCATATGCATCATGCTTTCTGTCCTTAATCTCCTGAAGTCTGGACTCATGTGCCATCTGGGCATCAAATAATTTATTCTTATAAACATACTTCTCGTCTTTTTTCTCATCTGCATCGCTGAGTCTGCTCATATTCTGCTCATGCTCTGCTTTGATGGAAGCACATATCTTTTTGTATTCTGCATTTTCAGCTTCTTTCTCAGCTTTGCAGCTATCAGCAACTTTCTGATAGTAATCATTTTTATAATGTTTTGCAAGATAACCTTCTGCATCTGCGATAAGTTTTGATACTTTGTCTTTATTCGAAGACTCTACCGCTTTTGCCTGTTCTAAGGCTTCCTTGTCCTTTGCAATCATTCTGCTCTTTTCTTCTTTTGTTAAATTCTTATTTTCCTTTACGATTGCAATGTGATTTTTTAAGCTGCGCACCTTATCTGAACCATCCTTACGAAGTTCATCAATCTGTGCCTGTATTTTTCCTACATATTCATCAATCGGCTTCAAAAGCTCTGCCTCTGCAGCGGATGAAAGAATAATACTACTGTCTGCCATATCCAATGCTCCTTCCTGATTATAAATATTTCGCACTGAGTCTTAATAACTCTTCCTGACTTGTTTCCTTAGTATTAACAATTCCGGCAAGATGTCCATTTGACATAACACCAATCCGGTTTGTGATTCCAAGGATTTCCGGCATCTCAGAGGATACAACAATGATTGTTTTTCCCTGTTTTGCCATATTGATAATTAATTCATATATTTCGTATTTGGCACCTACATCAATTCCTCTTGTAGGATCGTCCATCATAAATATATTTGGTGAGCGCTCCAGCCATTTACCAAATATTGCCTTCTGCTGATTTCCTCCGGACAAACTGGAAATCATATCATCTGGTCCCATACATTTTGTATGCATGACTTTAATTTCTTCTGCCGTCGCACGAACCATATCATCATTGGAAAGTGCGAATCCATTTTTATAATGATTCATATTGGCGATTGTAGTATTAAATGTAATATCTGCTTTCAGGAAAAGTCCATTTGCTTTTCGTTCTTCTGTAATTAAAGCAAATCCATGATCCATTGCATCTTTCGGGGATGTAAAATTCATTACTTTTCCATTATAAATTACATTTCCTGCCGCTCTGGTACGCATACCAAAAATAGTTTCCAATAGTTCCGTACGACCGGCTCCAACCAGACCATACAGTCCAAAAATTTCTCCTTCTTTAATATCAAAAGAAATATTCTGTAATTTTGGTGCATACTTAGTTGAAAGATTCTGTATAGAAAGAACCGTTTCACCAGGCTGGTTATCTACCGGTGGAAAACGGTTATCCAAAGAACGGCCAACCATTGCAGAAATCAGTTCATTCATATTGGTATCTTTACTTGCCTTTGTCATAACAAGGCTGCCATCCCGAAGAACTGATATTTCATCACAAATTTCAAAAATTTCATCCATTTTATGTGAAATATAAATCAATGAAATTCCCTGTTCTTTTAACTGCCGCATCATCTTGAAAAGTTTTGCAACCTCCGGTGCTGTCAGTGATGAAGTCGGCTCGTCTAATACGATTACTTTGGAATGATAAGAAATTGCTTTTGCAATTTCACACATCTGGCGCTGTGATACAGACATTTTTTTCATTGGCTGTGTCAGATTAACAGTAATACCAAGTTTACGGAATAAATCGGAAGTTTCCTTTCTCATTCTTCCTTCGTCAATCATTCCCAATGAATTCTTCGGATAGCGTCCTAAGAACATATTGTCAATGACACTGCGCTCCAGACACTGGTTTAATTCCTGATGAACCATTGCGACACCATTTTCAAGTGCATCCTTTGGGCCAGAAAAATTAACTTCTTTTCCATCTAATATTATTGTTCCTTCGTCCTTTTGATAAGTTCCGAAGAGACATTTCATCATTGTCGATTTACCGGCACCATTTTCACCCATAAGTCCCATGATTGTTCCAGGTCTGACATTCAGATTGATATGATTCAGAACCTTATTTCTTCCGAACGATTTGCTCATGCCGTTAATCGATAAGACATATTTATTCTTATCCTCTGCCATAATTCTACTTCCTTTTCTTTGAAAAGAAGGACACCATTTTTATCTGATGCCCTTCTGTATCTATGCTGTTTTCTTCCAGGCAATAACCTTATTTTGAAAGAAGTGATGTATAAGATGATGCATTGTCTGTTTTAACCATGTTGATTGCAAATGCATCATACTCACCCGGGTTGCCAAGACGGTTTGTAATGTTAGACTCTGTCTGTCCATCACCACCGATATAATCTACTTCAAGATTCAAAAGTTTGTCATAGTTCTGAAGAAGTGGCTGATAGGTTGAGCTAAGGAAGTTATCGGAAGCATTGTAAATATCAAGCCATACCTTCTTGCTTGGGCTCTTGCTTTCATCCAGCTGATTGGATACTTTGTCATAAACCTTGGTTGAGTCTGTGAAATCCTGATAATTATCAGCTGTAACAGCTATATTTAATGCATAGTAGGATCTTTCTTCTTCACTATATCTGTAATCTTCTCCTTCTGTTAAGCAGTTTCCTGCATCATCCGGAGTACCGATACCGGTATCAATGTCTACTCCATCTAATGCATTACGAAGCACTCTTAATGTCAGGTAAGCCTGAACATCTGCATGCTGTGAAATTGTTCCGCCATATCCCTCTGCGATAGCTGCAACAGCATCACTGTTTGCATCGTATCCAAAGGTTGGTACTTTGTTATCTTTTGCCCATGCATTAAACATTGACATTCCCATACCATCATTATTAGAAACAACTACATCAATCTGGTCACCAAAAGATGCGGTCCATGTTCCGATTGCATTTCCTGCTGTAGCTGCATCCCATGTTGCACCAGCAGAGTTCTTCATCTCCTGTGAAGCAAGTTCACGAATTGTATAAGTCTTTCCATCTACATCCAGTGTTGCATCCTGAACAACTTTTGCAGAACCGTCTACGTTTGTACCAGCCGGTGTTGAATCAATTGCTCCATTTGCATCTACTCCGGTTCCAAGTGCAGAACGGACACCACGGGTACGTGCAATAGAATCGTTATGTCCGATGTCTCCGATTGCAAGTACATAACCAATTACTCCGTCTCCGTTACGGTCAATGGTCGCTGCATTTTCTTTGATATAGTCAAGAACCATCTGTCCCTGCAGTTCAGCACCCTGATTTGCATCGAATCCTACATAATAGGTATCTTTGTTGTAATTTAATGCATCCATGTCAAGTTCTCCTGTGGAGCTGTTGGATGGCTGACGGTTAAACCAGCAAAGTGGTTTATCCTTGTTTGCTACGCTGCTGGTGCTTCCTGAGTCACCAGAGCCGCTTCCTCCGGAAGAGCTACATCCAACCATGGATAATGCAAGTGTTGCTGCCACCAATACAGTTAATAATTTTTTCCTTCTCATTCTTTTTTCCTCCTGGTTTGCAATTTGTTGATTTTGGTTTCTCCGAACCTGTCTCATCGACTAAATTCATTATAATCACAAACCGATCTGGAAAGAATAGAATTTTTTTGGATGAAATATCAAAATATTTTGATAATCTGTAATTTTTATATGTATTTTGACGAACAACTATGCAGCTGCACCATCATTCTGTTGGCATGTATGCAGGAATGCCTCTGCCAGCTGCTGGTTCTGCTGTGCCTGTTTTCTGATATGATTAACCACGAAAAAAGGCAGGAAAAATAAGGAAAGGAAACCTAAACACAATGCGATGGCACCGACTAATAAATCAATCGGAAAATACGGGACTACAAACCAGCCAAATTTTGCAATGTTCCATGCCCATTTTGCCGTTATTCCAAAACCACCCACTTTGCTGTAACAAACACAGCCCATAACAAATCCTATCATAATAAAAATCGGATGGAATGCCAGCATCATTCTGATACCTCCACAGACCGTTCCAGCAATTGCCAGTCCCCAGATTTTCTGAATCTCATATAACTGTGTCTCCGCTTCCCGTTTTACCTGCATTGCATAACCATAATCGTTACCAAATTCCACTTCTTCATAAAGATTTCTTTTTTCTTTTGCCATAATATTTTCCTCTTTTCTCCGATGTTCCACCGGTTTTTATTATTGTTTTCACTTATATGACGGAATAATATTATGGCAGGTTTTATTTTTTAAAAATTTTTTTGACAAGTCCTTATTGCTTTCTTCCGATTACCTGCTTCCCACACTTCCTTTGTACTATGCACACAAGGCTTACCATACCGGAACGGCTGAAAGATTTGAGAGTCGCAGAAAAAAGAATGTCATTGCAGGAATTGTCTGATGCTACCGGCATCCCAAGTTCCACACCCGGCAACTATGAGAAAGATGAAAATGTAGATATGTCACTTGGCAATCTACTGACGCTTGCAGACTTTTATCAAGTAAGCACCGATTATCTTCTTTGCCGAACCGAACTACGTGAACATACAAATAAGTCAGTATCCCATCTGCATCTCAATGATGATGCAGTTCAAATACTGACTGATGAAAAATATAATCCACGGTTATTATCAGAATTACTCTCTCATGAAAGCTTCCATTATAAAGTTTAGGTTTCATGTACAATCGACAGCCCAACTTAACTATCTGCTTTCTACTATTGTATATGTTCCTGATTCAAAATTTACATATAATGTTGCAAATGCACTATTATATTCCCAGCGGATTTCCAGAGACCTCTCCCCTCCGGAGATTGCTACCTCTGCGCCTTCTGAAAATGCCTTATGGGTATTTCGCATGCGGATTAACGCAAGCTGTTTTTGAACCACATCTTTTTTCAACCCTTCCGTGATCTGATCAGTGGAAAGATTTGTCCGGTTGATTTCCTTATGTCCGGATTCTCCCGCGCGCTGCACCGCTTCATGGTCATTTTTTCCGGCAAACAGATCCAGATACCAGATTTGCGGTTTGCCCGGCATAAACATCTGGATTGCCCGCGCCAGAAGCATTTTTTCATCTGACTCTCCCAATGCACTGTAGTACGTGGCATTTACCTGATAATACAGATTCTTTTGTCCATGTAAATTTTTGACCATGCCTCCGCGGGATACAATCCGGTCAATTAACGACTGGATCTCCTCTTCCGGAAGCAGCCCCTTTAAGTCCAGAAGCGGGATACCGTCGTGACAGCCGAGCATGTTGACCGTGGAGATCTTCTTTTCCACAATCTCCTTCGCCCATGCCGCAAGGTACGTTCCCCGCCGGTTCTCAATCGCATCAATGACCAGTCCCGGCAGGAAAAAGTCATAGGTTGCATAGCCTTTTTCTGCAAGTGTCTCATATATTTTTTCATCATACGCTGCGTGGATCTCCGGCAAAAGCGTAAGTCCCAAAGGTTCTGCCAGCGCATGGATCTTCTGTAAAAGTTCCCACGTTTCCGGATCATTGAGGAAGTTTTTCTTTCCCGGTGTTTTCGGTGCATAAGCAAAGGCATCCAGCCGCACAATCGCCGCACCGTAAGAGGCTATTTTTTCCAGTGTTTCACGATAAAACTCCCACACTTTTGGTGACTGGATGTTTACATCCATCTGTCCGAGATACTGTCTGCCATGCACTTCCTGATAAAAGGTATTCCAGTACGGCACTTTTTTTCCATCCGGAAATTCCACCATCAGGATCGGCAGCCCGGGTTTGCGGAAAAACATCTGCTTCAGGCAGCTTTCATCCGGCTGGATATAGCCTTCCTTCGTCATGGTTCCATGCCCTTCCCAGAAATGGTTCCAATCGATGAAAAAATCGCGGTACGCAGAAGCCTCCCCTTTTTCCACAAGATCCCGAAACTGCGGGGACTGTGCGGAAGCATGGTTTAAAATAAAATCGAGTTTCAAATCAATTCCCATATCCTTTAACTGTTCAAGGTCTTTCCGGTTGGCAAGCTGCTCATTCAGGTCATAGTCAATCACGGAAAATCCCCGGTCGAGATCGGAATGGTACAGGCTCGGCAGAATGTAAAAAGAAGAAAATACATCCTGCAAAGCCTCAGTTTTCAGCAATGTTACGATATCTCCCAGATTTCCTCCAAGGCTGTCGGGATATGCATTGAGCATCGGTTTATGGTTCATAAACTCTTCCGTCCTTTCCCACGATTAATCCTGCATTTTTGCGCTGCACTTCAATTTTTTCCTGTTCCAGTTCTACCACGCGACAGATAAACGGGCTTGCGGCATTCTCATCGCGGTTTCTGCGGATGCGCCGCTCCCTGGTCTCCTCCGGGGAACTTTCCAGAAAGACGGGTAGATCCACACCATGTAAATCGTCACTGCCTCCGTGTGTCCACTCCAGAAGTAATACGGATATTCCGGAAAAATCGGTTTCTTCCGATGAAATCTCGCCATCTTCCCGTCCCATATGCCGCAATGTGATTGAATCTTTTCCCTCATGAAATGCCGCAAGCACTTCATTGATCCGGTCGAAGTCAATCTCTTTCTTTGTCCCGAGATATCCACGCAGTCCGTCTTCCCCGGCTTCTTTATACACACGCAGCCGTTCTTCATCGTTGCGTTTTGGAACCCGTCGTGGATAATCATCGCCCGAGAGCAGGTAACAGCCCCTGCCGTCATTTAAAAAATACTGCTGCAATGCCGTGGCAAGTGTTGTTTTTCCGGAACCGGAGCCACCGTAAATACTGATGACCATGCGATTTTTGGTATTCCTCTCACACCATTTCTGTACTTTTTCGTATAATGCTCCAGCCTCTTTCAGCTCTGTAAAAACAAACTGATACGCCTCATATTCTCTGGTAAACGGCGGAAGCGGAATTCCCGCATGCATCAGTGCTGCACCGGAATACTGTCTGCCGCTCTGTTCTTCCAGATACACGGCATCCGGTTTTAACCCACGCAGGCGGACATAAACGGCTGCCTGATTTGCCTCTGCCCTAAGACGCACTGCGCTGACTAATGCATGATCCTGTTCCTCTGACACCGTCATCCATGCCGCAATTTCATCCATAAACGGATCGGACAGCCGCCAGTAGGTTCCCTCGTTAATGAGCGTTTCATACTTCTTGTATGTTTTAATCTGCTCCCGGATCTGCTGTTTTTCCTCATCGGATAAAAGCGCCGGGTTTAATTCGTAACCGAAGGTTCCAGCCATCGCCGTCACCCCTCGGGTGTGGAAATTTGTTACCCGTCCGGTCTGGTGGTTCGGCACCGCTGAAACGTGCGCCCCCATTACGGAAACCGGATAGAAAAACGACGTTCCGTACTGGATCCTTGTGCGGTTGATTGCATCGGTATTGTCACTACACCAGATCTGTGGGGAATAATAAAGCATTCCTGCGTCAAATCTGCCACCGCCACCGCTGCATCCCTCAAGCAGAAGATCCGGATACCGGCTGCACAGGCGCTCCATAAAATCATAGACACCAAGCACGTAATCATAGGAAAGATTTCCGGCATAGACATCTGCCATACTGCGGTTCATATCCCACTTGACATAATCAATTTTTCCCTGATCCAGCACGGCACAAATCTGATCAAATACACAGTCGCGCACTTCTTTTCTGGAAAAATCAAGCAGTAACTGGTTTCTCGAGCGCACCGGCTTTTTCCCCGGAATCTGAATTGCCCAGTCTGGATGTGCCCGGTAAAGGTCGCTGTCTTCATTGACCATCTCCGGCTCAATCCAAATGCCAAATTTCACCCCCTGATTATGCACACGGGTAATAAGCTCTGCCAGGCTCCCCCCCAGTTTCTCTTCATTGACCTGCCAGTCCCCAAGGGAAGAATTATCATCGTTTCTTTTCCCAAACCAGCCGTCATCCATCACTACCATATCAATTCCAAGGGAAGCAGCTTCTTTTGCCAGATCCACGATCGTATCTCCCGTAAAATCGAAATATGCTGCCTCCCAGCTGTTAATCAGCACCGGGCGCTGCATATGGACATATTTGCTGCGGCACACATGGTTGCGGATGCAGTTATGATATTGCTGCGACAGTGCAGACAATCCGTCTGCCGAATAAGACAAAATGACTTCCGGTACCGTGAAGGTTTCTCCTTCCGCAAGCGGATAGGAAAACAGTTCTTCATTTAATCCGAGAAGCAGGCGCGTCTGGTTGAACTGATCTTTTTCTGCCTCACAGGAGAAATTTCCGCTGTATACAAACAGCATTCCATAGCAGCTGCCTGCGGTCTCTGTTGTTCCTTTTTCTGCCAAAATCACTGCCGGATTATACTGATGACTGGACGTTCCCCTGCGGCTGCCAAACGCAATGGTTCCATGCCCCAGCGGTGTACGCTCCAGATTGCGCTCCATGGCATGCTTTCCATAAAACCGCAGGACATCAAAATCTCCCTGTACAAAATCCAGACAGGCTGCCGCTGCCTTTTCGATCGTAATCTGCCCAGTTCCCGTATTTTTAATCTGGACGCTCCTTGTAATGACATCGTTTTCTTCCAAAACACCATACAGCAGACGAACTTCAACCTGTGCGTTTTCGTCTGCAAGGACAATTTCCAGTGTCTGTGCTTCCTCTTTGTCTGCCCAGACAGCCGGAAGTCCCTGTAACTGGTATTTGCCGCTTCGGATCTCATAACTTTTAAAAAGCAGATCTGCACTTTCCACTCCTTTTTCATTTTTGATATTCAGCGCAATATTGCGGTAATCCCCAGTTCCAATGGAAGGATACTCCTGTGGCAGCGCATCCAGCGAATAGGTGCGGTCCATGCCCGCTGCATAAGGATTTCCGGAAAATCCACGGTCTGCATAGGTTAAAACATAATCCATGGGGCTGTTTGTTTTATCTCCATAGTACAGATGCAGCAGATATCCCAGTGAATCGACCTGCATCTGATAAGTTGTATGCACCGTATGCAGGTTAAATATTTTTTTATTTGGATTGTATATAATTGCCATAGAAGTCACCTCGTTTTATTTTTATCCTTTGACTGCACCGTTTGCCACACCGTTTAAAATCTGTTTCTGACAAATCACATAGAAAATAAGGATTGGAATCAGTGCCATAATATAGGAAGCAAATGCCAGATTGTAATTGGTTCCAAACTGTGTCTGGAAATTAAGCTGTGCAAGCGGCAGCGTATTCTGTCCGGTTCCAGACATGATCACAAGCGGTGTCATAACATCATTCCACGTTCCAAGAGCTGTCAGGATTGCAACTGTTGCATGCATTGGCATCATCATTGGAAAGACCACTTTCCAGTAAGTAGTCCATGTGCTTGCTCCGTCAATATCTGCCGCCTCTTCCAGCGCTATCGGAATATTTTTTAAGTACCCACTGTAAAGAAGGACGTTCATTGGCATATAAAATACCAGATACAACAGAATGACACCCGCGCGGTTTCCAAGTCCCATATGCGCCGTCTGCTTTACCAGAGGCATCATTAAGATGGAAAACGGAACAAACATTCCGCTGACAATATACAGATAGATAAATCGGAAACTTTTTCTTCTTGCCATGCCGCGTCCGATCACGTAGCCTGCAATTGAGTGGATCAGGATTGCCAGTACGATTGTTACCAGTGTGATCAGTAAACTGTTTCCAAGAGAGTGCCAGAAATCGGTCACTTCCATTGCCTGACGGAAATTTTCAAAACTCCACTGTTTCGGGAAAGAAAGTGCACCCGCCACATCGTTTGTCATCTCACTCGGTTTCTTAAACGCAATGATCACTGCCATATACAGCGGGAAAAATACCGTAACCGTCCCCAAAATCAGAACAATCGTAAGTACCCAGTTTGTTTTCTGTTTTTCTTTCATCATAGCTGCTCCTCCTTCTTATTCATGACTGTCATCTGGAAAAGTGAAATCGCCACGATCACAATAAAGAAAATGACTGCATTTGCACTCTGGAATCCAAACTGTCCGCCATCCATACCATTTTTATAAATCAGGTAAGAGATGGATTCGGTGCTCTGTGCCGGACCTCCCTTGGTCAATGACATGATCTGGTCGAATACCATGAGGAAATTCTTTGTGCTCAGTACCAGATTGATCGTCACAAACGGCATCACCAGTGGAAATGTTACTTTCCAGAACTGCTTCCATTTACTGGCTCCGTCAAGCATGCTCGCCTCGTAGATTTCCTCCGGTACAGTCTGCAGACCGGAAATATAGATGATGGTATTCATGGCAACTGCCTGCCATACACCAACAATCAGCACACCAATCCATGCGTATTTTTCACTTGCAAGAATACTGTTCTGTAAAAATCCAATATGGAACACATTTCCCACAGTTGGAAGAATGTAAGTAAAAATAAAACTGAAAATATAGCCGATGACAAGTCCTCCTAAAATATTCGGTACAAAATAAATACCGCGCAGTGCACTTTTAAAACGGATTGCACTGTTTAATCCAACTGCCATGATCATGCTCAGCACATTTACCAGTACAGTTCCTGCCAGTGCATATTTAAACGTAAACAAATAGCTTTTTCCCACGCGGGAATCCGTAAACAGCTCTGCATAGTTCCGGAATCCGACATAATCGTACGTTCCGTATCCTTTATAATTGGTAAAGCTGTAAATCACACCTTTGATCATTGGAAGTGTATTGAATGCAAAAAATAAGATCACAACTGGTATGATAACCGCCCAGAATGTTTTGTCCCTGTTTGACATTTTCTTTTTCATTGTGCATCCTCCTGTTCTTTCTGATAATCCTGCACTTTCCGAATCAGATCCCGGTTATAGCGCTTCCAGTCGGAATCAAATTTTGTCAAAAACTTTTCCTGTGCATTGTCGCTTGTATCCAGCAGGAACGTCTGGATCATGGCATCCACACTCATCTCACTCGGATAATGGTGATCCTGATAATCTGCCATGCGGTTGTTTTCAATGTAAGGACGCATATCCTCGAGTGTTTCCGGAATTGCAAAATCCCCGTCTTTGCAGGCAATTCCGCCCTGATCATCCAGATAAATCTGAATGGTCTCATCGTCATACAGATATTTTAAAACTTCATATGCAGCCTCTTTATTTTTGCATGATTTCATTACGGAAAACTGCAGATCAATTCCTGAATTTAATACATTGTCTGATTCCTCATCATTTGCAGGAAATGTAAAAGAGCCGATATTCATATCCGGATTGACCGATTTGATCTGCGGGATCGCATAGCTTCCAATCGGATACATGGCAGCTTCCCCGCGGGCAAATGCTGTACATGCATCGTTATAACCATATGCATACGGATTTTTTTCTGCGTAATCCAAAAGCGCACGCATCTTTTCTGCTACCGGTCCATACGTATCGGAAAATGTGGTATTTCCCATATTTACCTGATTGCAGGTATCCGAATCGGTAAGTCCGACTGCCAGCGCATTCCACGGAGCCAGACAGGTCCAGGTATCTTTAAAGCCCAGATACAACGGAAGTGTTCCGCTCTGTTTTATTTCATCACACAGTGTGGTAAATTCCTGCCAGGTGGTCGGAACTTTCCAGCCATTTTCCTCAAACATATCTTTGTTATATAAAATTCCTGCCGCGTTTGCCGCATATGGAAGTGCATACGTGCCATCCTTTGGAATAAACTCCAGTTCCTTATCCATATCCAGATATGCCTGTTTTACGGTCTGGACTTCATCCAGATCGGAAATATCATCAAACAGATCTGCATCTAAAAAGTTGGAATAGTTGATGTCTCCTCCGATTGCGATGATATCCGGATAATCCTCCCGGATAAAACGTGTCTTTAAAATGGTCATTGCTTCGTTTGGAGATGAAATCGTCAGATGGATGTCATCATGTGTTTCATTGAACTGCTTTTCAATCTTTTCAAATGCCTTAACTGCTTCCGGTTTGTAGGAAACCACTTCGATTTCGGTTTTCCCGTCTGCCCTTTTTTCACTTCCGCATCCGGCAAGATCCGTCATACACATGCCAATTGCGAGCACCACCGCAACACTGCGGAAAATACTTCTTTTTGCCATATTCTTCTCTCCTTTTCTTAAATATATCCGCTTACCTTTTTGATAATCTGATTATAACATACCTTTATGCATCCTTAAATATCCGTTTTTTTTTAATTTTATACCCAAATGCAATATTTTGTGCTATAATAGATACTAATATTGCATTTTGGTATATACGGAGTGTTTTATGAGTAATACATTTTTTAATATTTTTCCAAATGAAAATTTTATCGATCTGTGCATGTATCAGTTTGGATATGAACAGTGTGATCCCGGCCATTCATTCGGGCCTGCAACACGCAACCACTACCTGTTTCACTACATTCTTTCCGGAACCGGAACTCTTATGGCAGACAATGCAAACGGGGATACACAGACCTATTCCGTAAAAAGCGGACAGGGATTTATGATTTTCCCGGGGCAGATCAATACTTACATTGCCGATGAACAGCTTCCATGGGAATATATGTGGATCGAATTTGACGGCTTACGTGTAAAAGAGGCTTTAAGTGTCACAGATTTGTGCAAAGACGCGCCCATTTATCATTCACACTCCAAAGAATTACGGGAAAAGCTTGCCGATGAAATGCTTTATATCGTCAATCATCCGCAGGAATCCTCCTTCCATCTGATTGGGCATCTGTATCTGTTTTTGGATTATCTGCTACAGTCGGCACAATCGACAAAGCTGGTCTCCAGCGGACGCATGAGTGATTATTATATAAAAGAAGCGATCAATTATATGGAACAGAATTTTCAGAATAATATTTCGATTGAAGATATCGCTGCGGTATGTGGCATCAACCGGAGTTATTTCGGAAAAATCTTCCGCAACTCGATTGGCCGCTCCCCGCAGGAATTTCTTATGAACTACCGCATGGTAAAGGCTACGGAATTATTAAAGCTGACTTCCTTATCCATTGCAGATGTCGGCTCTGCTGTCGGATACGAAAATCAGCTTCATTTTTCCCGTGCATTTAAAAATATTTATGGTGTCTCCCCACGGGAATGGAGAAATCAGAACAAGTAACAATAGATAAGATAGATATCATTCCTATCAGTTTTAGATACCTTCCGATTGATGTCAGGTATTGTGCCCGTTCGCTGAAACATATCCGATCAAAACGGAAACATGTCCACACCTCTGATATCGCGCATTCGCAGATGCAAACAGATGCAATCTGTGGCAAAATTGACATCCATATTACGGTCTTAACCATTGAAGTCTATGGGAACAAATCTGTATAAGGCCTTTGCTATCTATATAATGCAAGGCAATTTTACACTGCTGCTCCCTGCCACTGTCTCGACCTGGTATCCGGTCATTATTTTATCGGTATTACATATGCCCTAGCTTCCATTAGATTTGAACTATCCGGAAATTCCGAATAGTTCATTTAAACTGATTTGTGAATTGGGTAGATACTGTTTTTCCAATTTCGCCCTGTGAATAACCGCTACCAGCAGTTATCCAAAATTATCGGATAACGGACCACTCTTGTAATTATGAGTTATTCGAATTTTTCGAATAACTGAATCCTGTTGCAGTTAAATGCTATAAATAAACCTTTCCTTATTTTTCAAGCAATTTTATCATTCGCTGAACAACACGTTCAACCTGTCCGGATTCCACTCTCTGATCAAAAGCACCATTGCGGAAATCATCAAATACGCACATCCGTACAAAGACAACCGCTCCTATCATATCGGCTACAAAAAAGCCAAGAATCCTATCCTGCTTGGTGTCTGTATCCATGAGAATGATATTAAACCAATCACAAATCAGATATACAAATTAAAAGATTCTATTTATGGAAAACAGGACGAAATAAAGTCTACAAAACTTATTCGTGAAGCGACAATTACCAAGAATCGTACAAATAATAAAGCATATGTTGAGGGCATGGTAGACATCATTACCTCTTATGACGCTGCTATTTTCGCTGTAATTATGGACAAGCCAGATGAACCAATTATTGTTCCGGAGCATCATCTTCCGAAGCAGTATTACCTTCTTTTAAAAAAGGTTGATTTTTACTGTAACCATCATCACTATGGCAAAGCTATGATGATATTTGATGAGGTACAGGAGGATGCTGACCGAAAAATTGCTGAGGCAATTACAGGTTTTCTTTTCAAAACGAAGTTTGGGCGTTCTTTCCAGCACATATTAGAAATGCCTTTGTTTGTCAGCTCTGCTGTAACTCCTGCAGTACAGTTCGCCGATATATTTGCTGGTATCGTGAGACATTATTACGAAAATGAGCTTGACCAAAAAGAACCAGAAACAGAATTTCAGGAATGGCTTGTAGCGCTTTTCGCCAAACTACATAATCTTACGGAAAATAACTTCATCCCCAAATCACATTATCTGGAATATGGCTTTCAGAAAATAGGCAAAAACTTCTCCTATCCTGTACGCGAGAAATTTACTACTTCTGATAATGATGAAAACCTTTTAAGTGAAGAATTTTCTAATGATTTATCTGAATAATTTTTTGTTTGACTTCATACAAATATGATGTATAATATTACTAGAGTCATATGTTGTTCCGTCCTGGAGCTGCGTAGGACTCGTAATATTAACAAAAGTGTCGCACTTGCAGTTTAGCAGGTGCGATTTTTTACACAAAGAAAAGACAGTAGGAGAACCTACTGTCTTTAGCCTCGAGAGTTCTATATACACTAACATTTCTCTTCGAGAATATTCTCTTGTAATAAATACTTTTCTCCTTCCAATTTAAAAAATACAAATTTCTTATAATCTTCTGGATAAGTATCAATGCCAGTTGTTAAAATGATTTGAAACGGACATTTGTTTTCATAATTATATTTATCTGCCTCTGTCAGTAATCAGCTTTCCATGATCCATCTCATACACTTCATCGCACAGCACTTCTATATCCTCTTTGTTATGACTTGCCAAAATAATAGATTTCCCTTCATCCTTTAAATTTAGAAGGATTTCTCTAACATCTTCCACGCCCTGATTGTCCAAACCGTTCATAGGCTCATCCAAAATCAGAATATCCGGATTTTCCATAATGGCCTGAGCAATCCCTAGTCTTTGACGCATCCCCAAAGAATATTTGCCAACTTTCTTTTTGCTGTTCGGATCAAGTCCGACTCGTTCCATGCTCTCCTTTATTTCTTTTTCCCCAATCATATTTTTAATACTTGCAAGATACTCCAAATTTTTATATCCACTATAAGAGCTGAGAAAACCGGGAGTTTCAATGATAATTCCTATATTATCGGCAAAATCTGTATCCTTGCCGATTTCTTTACCGTCTACAATGACTCTGCCGCTAGTAGGTTTTAAAAATCCTATCATTGTCTTAAATAAAACAGTTTTTCCGGCACCGTTTCTTCCAATGATCCCATAAATTTTTCCTCTCTCAAATTCTATGGAAACATTGCTAAGAGCAATATCTGAGCCAAATTTTTTTATTACTTTATCAACTTTTATAATGCTTTCCATAATCTTAAACTCCTTCCATTTCTTTGCCTTTCAGTAAATAGCTACCAAGCCAATAACAGGCAATAATGATTGTGCCCTGTACAATAATTACACTTATAATAGAGAAGCCGTACATATCTTCATATAAATTACTTTGTACATACATTCCCCATACTCCAAACATAAATCTCGCACTCTTTCTAAAACGGAAACCGCTCAGAAAAGTTAAGCCTTCTAATAACAATAGACCTGCAGGTATCACTTTTTTTATCCTTAAAGTTTCCAAAAAAAGAAATAATGCCGATAAAGTCATTGTATGAACTGCCCATAATACGAAAATCACTGACATTTCCTTTAGATTTCCTGTAAACATATGTAATACAAACAAATCAATCAGCTTGAACAGTGTCAATAAACTAACCGTTACAAATATTCCATTTAACAAGTTTCTCAAGAAATAATGTTTCCACCACTTCTGTATCCACCCATATCGAGCAATAACAAAACATCTATTCTGCTTATCCCTGTCAAGGCGAAAACTAATTATCAATAAATAAATACCTATCGGAAATAGCCAGCATCCCAAAGGAACTAACGGAAATGTATCCATTTCATCCATAGGAACACCTGCAAATAACTGAAAAAACAAAGACATTCCCGTCTATTCCTCCTCCATTGCATCCTTAAAATCTACCCGTCCAATTAACCACAAAGAAATCAACGCTAAAACCAATATGATAGTGCAAAACAAAACTACGACTTTCCATTGTCCACCATTTCCATCTATGGCATATCCGGGAATTGCTTTTGCCATGAGAGATAAATATGTAACTCCCTCTTGTTGTAATAAGTATTCTGAAATTTGTATACCGAATACGAGCAATATTCCATAAATTTCTTTTAGCAAAAGATTGCACACATAAAGCAAAAATCCAATCAATACCAAATAAAAGAATAGAAGGATAAAAGTAATCATAAACGCCTGTGGTACTGTCATTGCTTGCATAACATTCACCCATGGAAATGAAATATTATATTTCACTCCTAAATGATTATTCGTATCCATCGCCAAATTATAAACCGGACTGCTCCACATATTTCCCCAAAATCCAAGCAATGCACTGACAGTTACCGATACAGCAGCTATGCTGGAAACATATAAAAATGCCTGAATCATAATATATTGCAGCATAGCTGCATCCCATTTTTTTCGACTGCTCCTACATAGCGACAGATATGTATTCTTTTTAATAAAAGGAGCATCTGATATAATCAATAACCAGCCAACAACAAGAAACAAAATACTTTTATGATGATGTTCCACTACAATGAATGCTTCCAAGACATTAACCGGTTCCCCGATATCCAATGCATACTGTAAAAACAAATTTAACCAGTATCCAAACAATGCTATTCCCAAAATAAAACCCATAATTACCCGCTTATTATGCTGTTCTTCCAAAAAAGTAGTTTTCGTCATGTAAAAGACCTGCTTTATCCTATCCATTTCGATACCTCCTTTTCAATCCCCACATAACTACAAGTGATATGAGCAAAATGTAAACACATTCCATAAACCCAGACAATGGATAATTGTTCAAATCATCCCCCCGCATAAGATAAATCGGATTCAGTACCGAAATTTTTCCTAACGCCAGCCACATAGCCTCATACAATACAAATGGTGCAATTAACGCCACATATTTATTGGGAAGCCATACTGCAAATGCAAGACCTGCCAATGCCCATATACATCCAAATAGAAAACCTAATATCACCTTCCAAAGAAAGATATACCACTCTCCATAGTGTTCTATGTAAAAAATCAATGTCGTTCCCGCCATAAGCCCCTCATCACTTCCTGTTGGTATTCCAGGAATTCCGAAACAGTAAGCAATACCCAAAACAATGATAAATGGGACAGCCAGCATAGTCCCGCCTGAAAGTGCGACCGTAACAATACGGGTAAGAGCAAATTTTCTCGGTAACATTCTCGAATAAATCATTTTTATATATCCACTGCTATACTCTTCACAAAAGGCAGAAGCATAAGCAAGTCCCGGAAATATAGCCGCAAACGGCGTAAATCCTGATGCTGCAAATACTTCCATCATAATAAAATAACTGCTTCTGCTCCTGTTAAGTGGCGCATGGAATGCTGCTGACACTAAAATCCATGTCACTACTAAAAGACCTGCAAAAAAACCTTTATTTAAGAAGCTTCTTTTCAAATCCTGTAAAAAGAACCCTTTCATAATTACTCACTCCTAACGATTTCTCCCGATACCGCATTCACACAAATACTCCATATAGATCCATTTTCCGTGAACGCTTCAGCTAATTCTTCATTCTTCGTCCATACAGACATAGGCGTATAAATATGCCATACGGGAACCAATTCTAATTTATTTTCATCTTCTTTATAGATTGGATAATATAAAAATTCAACTTCCGTCAGAACCGCTTTATTACTTCCATTTATTTTTCCACTATTCAGATTTGTTTCCAGAATCTTTTCAATCTGACTCCATGACAATACTGTCTCGCATTTTTCCTGCGTTTCCACTTTGCCAATACAAGCATCCAAACTTAAGGTTGCAATGCTTTCTTCACATATCCATGCTTTTCCTGACGGGAAAATTTCTCCTGACGTTATAGAACCAAATTCATGTACAATCCCCATGCCCTCGTAAGACGGAGTAAACTCAATTTCATAAAATGTGACGTTTTCTTTCTGATACTGCGTAATCTTGTAAATATCAATTTCTGTCATACCAATTAAGGAAAGCTTTGCCAATAATATTTTTTCAGCATTCATATAAACATTTTTACTATCTGCTTCCTCTAATACAGTTTCATCTGCAGATTTATAAATAGATGCGCACTTTTCATACAAAAGTTCATCCTGATAATATGCACCTGTTCCATATGAAAAACTTGCTGTCTTTTGTTCATCTGATAATTTATAAATAGGTGCATTTCCAAAGACCGAATATTCTGCCCGTTCTTCTCCTTGCTCGTTTTCTTCCTTAATTTGTTCCATTTCCTTTTGTGCTTCCTCTGATAAATCCTTAATATTCCCTGTTTCACTTCCTAAAAACTCTGTCAAAACGTCTTTTGTAAGTGCTTCATTTTCGCCAAGCACCATGTTATAAACATTCTGTGGAACATCCGGCATCTGTGCCCGAATTGTGATCACATTATCTCCAGTACCAATGGTACTGTTAATTTCCTGCATATCATTTTCCATTGCGCTTTCAGACTCATTCACTATTGCAGCCATTTCATCCTCTACGGAATCTTTTGCGTGAAGAATATCCCTGTTAGCCGATCTTTCCGGAGCTTTCTGACAGCCACAAATACCAATTGACATCAGTATCGTTACAACTACCAATCTAAAAACTTTATTTCTCATAATTGCCTCCTGTACGATTTATTATGAGCATATTATAAATGCAATTTTATCTTTTTCTTCAGCTTTGCGAAATTCGACCACATTATTGCTGAAATCAACCCAAAAGAGCTGTTACAAAATCATATCGCATCTTTCAGCATGAATTTGCAACAGCCCTCTGCTACATCTCTTTTACATACATCATAACATCCGTTTCCATAGAATCATTTTCATATATAAACTCTATATCTCCATGATACTTTTCTACAATTCTATGGACATTTTTAAGTCCTATCCCATGATTTACTTTATCTTCTTTTGTCGTTTCCAAAAAATTCTTTCTACCGCCTACAATTCTCTGGCAGCTATTACAAATATTCAAAAATAAAATTCCCTTATCAAGCTTTATCGTTATTTTCAGTTTCTTATTTTCTGTCTGCATAGAAGCATCTATTGCATTATCCAATAGGTTCCCCAAAAGTACATTTAAGTCGAACGAATGCAATCGCAACTGTTCTGGTATGCTGATTTTTGTTTCTACCACATTTAAGACCTCATTCGCCTTTTGTATCTTATAGTTTAACAAACTGTCAACCATATCATTTCCTGTCTTAACATACTCCTGAGGATTGGTCATAAAATTCTTCATAGAATCTAAATATTGATTTGCTTCCTCTACCTCTTTCCTTTGTATTAAGACTTGCAACGCTAAAATGTGGTTTTTCATATCATGTCTTAAAGCGCGAACTCGGTTTTGAGATTCCATAATGACTTCTAACTGGTTTTGGTATGCATATGTTTGTTGTTTATATATATCATTATCCCTTAAATGTATATAATTTTCTATCAGGATATTATATAAATAAAATACACTGATATTGATAATTAACATACAGCCGCTAATCAATATTGCAAACATTTTCTCAAGTTCTCCCAGCATTAGCACACTTAAGACAATAATACTCATTGCTGGAATCACCAACAGCAATAATGTCTGCTTTCTATCAAAAGCTATCTCTTTTGTTTCGGGTAGATAAGAAATATGATTTATAATCGTTGTAAAAATCAACATTAACAGAACTTGAACTGCCGGCTGCTGAAATTTTGCAATATCCCCAAAAACAAAAAGGACTATCAGGGAATTTGCCATATCCAAACTAAATAATACCAACGATACCCATAATCTTTTTTTCCACATTTCCTGATAAAAACAAGTAATTCCTATGATTCCTAAACAATTACAAATTTCATACACAAAAGATACCTGGAATATGCTATATACTGTTGTAGTTAGCAGGCAATATATCCCCAAACCAATTTTTAATGATTTTTCCTCTATATCATCTGCTGACAAAAATACATCCATGACTTTCTTTAATAGCAAAACTCTAAGAACATTTACAATTAACACAATTATTGGACTATATGATACCATCTCTCATATTCGCTTTCTGATGCTGTATTATTTTACTTCGGGTTTCTTTTCTATACGGCTTACTGATATTTAAATTTTCACCATCTACCATTTTTACCATTTCATAAGAATATTCACTTACATATGCTTGGTTAATAATATATGATTGATGAATCATCATAAAATCAGCAGGAAGAATCTCTGCTATGTTTTTTAACTTTCCATAAAATTCTTCCTTTCCATCTTTTTTTACAATTATTATTTTCTTATCCATGCTCATAAAATAAGCAATGTTTCTTATTGGAACTCTGAAAACAGAATTTTCTTTTTGGTATTCAAAATAGGGATCCGCACTGCTTTTTTGCTTTACGCTTCTTATCAGCACTTCTCTTATATTTTCGTTAGAGATAGGTTTAATCAAAAAATCTAATGGTTGAACCTTAAATAACTGCATGGCATAACTTTCCTTTGAAGAAATATATACGATATGCGTCTGCATATTCTCCATTTCGTTGCGAATAAAATTTCCTACTGCAATACCATTCTTCTGGACTAATTCTATGTCAAGAAAAAGCAGGTCTAATTCTATTCCCTTTTTCAAATCATTTTGTATGCTTTCCCCAGAATACCATACCTCAACATCAGCTTTTATTTCTATTTTTTTTGAAATTTCATAGATTTGTTCTTCCAAAACAGAGCATAAAATCTTATCATCATCACAAATTCCAATCTTATACATGGTCATTTCCTTTCAGTCAACGTAGCATCAATCACTTTCTTCTACCATCCTTAGGTTTTTGCGCTGATTTGGGTATCAGCCAAACCGTTCCCATCTTTACAGCACCTGGAATACGTCCGGCAGAACAATAATAATTTATCCAACGAGGTGTTACACCCCATTTTTCACCAGCTTCTTTTAATGTCATATAATCCATATCTATCCCTCCGAATGTTATTATAATTCGTTCTCTCGAACAAAGCAAGACTATACTCTCTATGCTAATATATCATTCAAGAGTTTCTAAAACAAACGTATCAAATTTCTACCTTTACTCCGCTTAGAGTGATACTTCCCGCACCACACAATCCAGCACCGGAATCTCTGCTTACAGTCATGCACACACTTCTTGCACTGGTCATTATATTGTATCCTGTTCTTATCATTCAAAAAGAACACCCACAATCGTTTTTCTTTTTTTCCCATCCTCGCCACTGCGATACCCTCCTTCAAAATGTTCAAATTATGTAGCCTTTTTCCGTTTTTTATGCCCTCTAAGCATGTCAAAACACATGCAAGGCATATTTTTCTGTCACTTCATCAGGAACCGCTTAAATCGTCCATTTCCTGCCAGAAAAGGCAATCAGTGTTCAAACCGATTGCCCCTCAGATGTTGTGACACTTTCTTATTTCGTCTGTATCTGCTGAAATGCTTTTTCAAAATGTGCTAAAGCCTTATCCCTTTCTGCCCGCTGTTTCTTTGTCAATGACCGTTCATAATCTTCAAATTCTTCTGTCCCGTTGACCTTTGCCTTATCCACAATCCAGCAGAATTTCCATTTATCCAACAAGTGATGATACAAGTCCTCTGCATTGACGTAGTTGGAATTATTCTCAAAGTATCCGTCCATGTAATACTCCAGTACAATAAAGCCAAACCTAACATCATATACCACACACATATCTCTTCATGATATTAGCTCCTTCCTTAGTCCTGAAATGTGTACTTTTTGAAACTACAAAAAAAGGACTGCTAAACAGTCCCAAAATGTATGAACATCCATTTACGGAACGTCCCGGTATTTATGTATGCTTTTTGACACCACCTCCTTAAAAATGTGTATAAAAAAAGAAGGTGTATTTCAACCTTCCTTAATATTAATCAGCAATAATCGTTAATGTTTCTAAATATTTTCTTACTTTTTTATTAACATCATTCAACCTATTTTGGAAATCTTCTGACATACCAATTTCATCTTCTGTTATAATTTTATTAATTTCCACGCATTCTGCTTCATATTCCTTTATTCTAGCAATAATTCCCCAAAACAAGGTATTTGCCAGCTCATTTAACGCAAGATATTCATTATATATTTCCTCAGGAATAAATGGTGCATTTTCAAAAAGCAAATTTTGAGCAGTACTATTTACACTAATTATTCTACTAACTTCTTCCATAGAAATTATATCATCTTCTTCAATAGAAATAATACGATTGCCTATTCTCTTATATGCAAATGATGATAACTTAACTGCTACAGAGAAAAATGCTTTTGATAGTTGTTTATATATCTGGTATTCATTATCAAATTGAGTTTTTGATATATATCTACGATGTTCCATTATACTTTTGTACTTTTCAAATTCTTGCTCAAATCTCTGCTGATATTTTCCATCAATACGTTTTGCAATTCTCTCTGAAATAAAATTTGCTAATGCACATATTATTACTCCAGAGCCACCCACACTTATAATTATTGATGTTGCAATTGCAATAATATCTTTAGCTATCATAATTAGTTCTCCTATGCAAATATATCTATTCTGCCATTATCTCTTATCAATTTACATTCTTTCTATTTTATAAGATAATCTTTTTCATCATACATTAATATAACTTGATAAAACAACCTCACCAGACAAAATCCAGTGAGGTCACATAATTACGCTTTCTGTTTCGGTACAAACTCAATCTTAAGAGCCATTCCCATACCATCCGCTAATCTTTTCAGTAAATTGACAGAAGGATTTCTTGTTCCATTTTCAAGCTTACTAATATCAGCCTGATTAATACCAGTACGCTCCGCAAGTTCTTTCTGCGTAAGATTCTGTGATGTTCTTGCATCTACGATAGCTCTGATAACATCCATCTCTGGCTGAATCGCTTCATACTCTTTTCTAAATTCTTCATCCTTCAACTGATTAGAAAGCATATCATCAAATGTTCTCATTCTTCATCACCCTTTCTATGAAATTTTTTCTTCTATCTTTTGCAATCTGTATCTCCTCTTTGGGAGTTTTCTGTGTTTTCTTAACAAAACCATTCGTCATTATAATTTTTCCCTCATAATAGAAAAAATATAATACTCTGGTAATATCGCTTCCGAATTTGCATCGCAATTCAAAAATACCATCTTCCAGATGCTTGCTATATGGTTCCCTAAGCATATTTCCTTTTTCCTGCAAAATTCCCATCAAACCATATATCTTAGCTCGCATCTTAGGATTAACAGAATCCAGAAATTCTTCCACTGGAACTTCGCCATTTTCTTTTTCATATGCTATCAGTTTAAATTCTGTCATGTAATCACCTTTGTAAATATTATATGGCATATATGCCATAATGTCAATTATCCATTTAATATAATCATACCGAGCTATTTCTCTAAAAACGTATAGTAAGTGTGTAGTAGAGCACTTTTCCAGCCGAGAAATGGCTTATTTATAGGCTTTGTAGGAGTATCTAGTGATATTGCCGTGACACACCATCAATTTTGCTAAATCAATTTAAAATACCTCAACGCATCCTTAATATACTCCACCTTCTCCTGTGGACACTGCTTCACCTCTGGATTCTCTTTCTTGGACTTATTGTAGTTCTCGCCCATGTCCAGACCACACATACGCTTTACCTGTGCAATATAAGAAGTATGCACATTCACACCATACTTGTTCTTCACATATTCCTTAATCTTTGAATAAGTAGCCTTTTCTTGTGGGGTATAATTACTCTCTTCATCAGGCTCCATTGTAACCTCAATCTTAGGTGTATCTTTTTTGAGGGATAATTTGACAACCGTCTCGTTTTGCGCATTGTTGTCCAAACTTAGTGTAAACTCTTTTTCTATAATCGGCAACTTAAATTCTATGGATTTTAGCCACTGACCATTTTCTTTCCGTTCTTCATAAATCTGTACATTATCCACTAACTGCGACAGGAACTCTCGTTTCTCTGCTTCGTTCATTTTATCATACAGTTTATCAAAGAAAATAAGTGCCTTGTAGATATTATCTCCGGTAATCTTATCTGCCAACAGAGAACGTCTCTTGGTTTTTGCAGATACAAGCAGTTCCTCTGCTTCCTCTATTTTATCATAGGTTTTGTACAAACGGTTCTCCAAATCTGCTTTTCTTCGTTGATAATGCTTATCCTCGTAGTCAAGAGAATCAATATCAGACAAGATAGAATCTTTGTTATGATATAGCTGTCTTAATTGCTTCTCATAATTTGCTATCTCCTGATCCAGTGTACTGGTATCTACTTCCATGTTTATCTTGCTACGGATCAAATCTGAGAACTTAGGATTGCTAACCAACTTGCTGATCACCTCTGCAACAGCAACGTCCAACATCTCTTCATGCACCTGTCTTCTGTAATCACACTTATGGCCTCTGGTCATATTGCGGTGCTTGCAACCATAGTAATAAAAATCCTTATAATTGCTTCCATCCTTGCGTTTCTTAATAGACTTGTTGCCATACATTCCTGCACCGCAGACAGGACATTTCAAAATTCCTGATAATAGATGAATCTTTTCTCTCTTGTCACGATTGACCTTTTCATACTTTTTAGCCTGTGCCGCCACCTTGACCTGCGCCTGCTCCCATACTTCTTCTGATACAAGAGCTTCGTGCAGACCATCTACTAACAGGTAATCGTCTTTCTTAACCTGCCTATACTCATTTCTTGTACCATGAACCTTTTCTGTCCGTCTTCTTCCATAAAAGATTTTACCACTATAAACCGGATTCTGTATAATCCTTCTGATAAGAGCAGCATCAAATAACGGATTTTTACCATTCTGTCTGGCTATCTTATGGATTCCATGATTTTCAAGATACTTTGCAATTCCATTTGCACCCAAATCCGTATTTACATATTGGTCAAATATCATTCTGATGGCAACTGCTTCTTCCTCATTGACTTCCAGTTTTCCATCAATGAGAGAATATCCATATGGTGCAAAACCACCGTTCCATTTACCTTCCCTGGCTTTCTGCATCCTGCCTTCCATGGTCTGAACACGAATGTTCTCACGTTCAATCTCTGCCACTGCTGACAGAACAGATATCATAATACCCTCCATCATCTAATTAAATGAAACTCTTCCCTCTATTGATTTGCCGGATTTTCCTGCATCCTCATACTCACCGGCAATTTCATATTCATTATAGTCGCAGAACGCTTTCATTTTTGTTTTCTGTGCATCCAGAGAATAGCCATCTATCTGCATGGTTGTCGAGACACGGGTGTATAAATATACTTTGATTTTCTCTTTATTCAATTTACATATCACCTCCAGGAAGTGCCGAAACTGCCGACAGATTGATACTGACTAATGTATCCATCTGCCTGATTGCCAAATTTCTAAGCAATATAAGTCTTTCTGATTGAGATTTCCCCTGCTCAATTAAAATAGCATTATAACTTTCCATATTTGCCAGCACCAACAACTGATTTAAATTTGCATCATCACGCACATTCCCCTTTTTACCCGGATTATTATTTTTCCATTGCTTTGCAGTCTGACCAAATAAAGCAACATTTAAAATATCTGCTTCACTGGCATATGTATAAGCAATCTGTTCTGGTGTTAGCTCTGGTGGAATCAAATTTTCCTTCACCGCATCCGTGTGAATACGGTAGTTCACCTTTGATAAAGCCCTGTTCAAGTTCCAGTCCAATGAAAATCGACTATTTTCATCTTGTTTTAACCTGCGGTAATCTTTCATAATATACAGTTGAAATTCCGGAGAAATCCATGTAGCAAATGCCATTGCAATATCACTATGTGCATAAGTTCCTCCACCATATCTGCCTGCTTTTGACACTATTCCAATAGCATTGGTCTGTTCAATCCATTTGGTTGGCGTCATAACAAACCTGTTTAATCCTGCCTCACTTCTAACCGCCTCGAATTGCACACGGTTAAAATCTGGATTATGAAGTTCTTCCCACACAGCCAAAAACTCAACTGTATTTCTGTTTCGCATCCAGTTCTGAATGACAAATCTGGGATCATTATCATTTCTATATTTTGCAATATCTGTCAACGAAATATATTCATTTTCAAAATCTTTCGTGTAAATCCCAATATCAATTCCTTTTGCGTGAATAATTTCCCTAACTATTTTATTTGCCATCTCTATTCCTCCACCATGTTCTCCATCTGCTCCAGATTCTGCAAGGCTTTCATATACGCCATCAATCTTTTATACTGCGCATCTCCAAGGCTGTGAATCTGCTTTAAAATCTTAATATCCGACCTGGTAACTTCATAATCCATATCTGCATCTTTATATTCCGGATCAATTCCTTTTCCAGTCAAAAGCTGTTCGGGAGTAATCTCCAATGCATCACATATAGACAACAGACAGTCCGCTTTGGGATTCGTCTTTTTCTTCTTCCAGTCACTGATGTTACTTGTTGCAATCCCGGTCCTTCTTGAGAGTTCCAACTGCGTTATGTTCTTCTGCTCCATCACACAAAAAATTCTTTCACTGATAATCATGATTTTTCCTCCATCATCATTTCGTACATATCCGTATTTATAAATTTATATATCCGTCTATACGGTTATAGTATCATGCTGCAACTTTTCTTTCAATAGAGATTTTTGTATTTCTGAACTTTGTTATATCCTTCTCTTTATATAGCTCCGTGTACAACTGTCTTATTCTTTCCCTACGAAGATAAAAATCCGGATCAGGCAAATTATCCAAGTCCATTGTTTCCGCATACTTTGCTACCATTTCTCCAATAAAATTTGCTAAATCACTCCAGGCATCTCTTTCTTTTAGAACCACTTTATTTTTAACCATAATTAAAATCCTTTCTGACATTGTCATTGAAATCCATCGTATCCCATCCATAGTGATGTTTCTTCACTTCCTGATAGGATAAGATAGATATCATTAAAATTAGTATTGTTATTATTAGTCTTATTAGATTTTGATTTTTACTGTTCAAAACCTGTAAATACCAAAAGTCTGTATGGCAGAGCTTTTTCAAAGAGATAAATCTACTATCTCAAGGCATATCAAAAACATATTTGAAGAAGGTGAATTACAACGAAATTCAGTTGTTGCAAAATTTGCAACAACTGCCTCTGACGGAAAAACATATCAGGTAGATCACTATAACCTTGACGTCATTATCTCCGTCGGCTACCGTGTGAAATCCCACCGTGGTACACAGTTCCGTATCTGGGCTATGGGAATATTAAAGGAATATATGAAAAAAGGATTTGCCTTAGATGATGACCGACTAAAAAGACTAGGCGGAGGCAACTATTTTGACGAATTGCTCGCCCGTATCAGAGACATCCGTTCTTCCGAAAAAGTATTCTGGAGAAAGGTTCTGGAAATCTATGCAACCAGCATTGATTATGATCCCCATGCTGAAAGCTCTGTTCTGTTCTTCAAACAGGTTCAAAACAAAATGCACTGGGCTGCCCACAAGCATACCGCCGCCGAAGTAATCTATGAGCATGCCGATGCAGAAAAAGAAAATATGGGGCTTACCTCGTGGGAACATAACGAAATCCGTCGTTCTGATGTAGAAGTAGCAAAGAACTATCTTACTGAACAGGAGCTTGATGCTCTCAATAAGATTGTCACCGCCTACCTTGATATTGCTGAGGCACACGCCCTTAACAAAGAACCAATGTATATGAAAGACTGCTGGAAACCATTGACGATTATCTGAAAATGACACGACGTGATATTCTTACCAGTAGCGGTCGCATCAGCCATAAACAGACTATCGAAAAAGCTCATGCAGAATATGATAAATATAAGAATCGACTGGATGATACCCTCTCTCCAGTTGAAAAGGATTTTATTGAAAGTATCGGTATGTTAGAACAAATTACAGACAGCTCAAAAAAGTAGCATTTTTTCATCAAAAAAAGCCTCTTCACCACTGGAACAAATCCGGTGATGGAGAGCTTTTCTGTTTTAGACTTCTTCTGAATAGTCACAATTAGAACATTTCCAAACTTCGCCAGCCCACTGTAAGTAGCCACCACATTCATGGCATGGACGAGATTCATAATATACCTTGTCGCAATCTGGACACCGCTACATAATTTCTCCCCCTTTCTACTACATATTTAACGATTGAAAAGTTATCGTTAAATATTATGAGTTCGGATAATTTTCCTTTGACAAGCCATTCATTTCTTCACATTGTACTTATCTATCAATGATAGTTCTTATCTCCTGTTCCAAAACATATATCCCTATTCTTATAAAACTATTTTTTAAGGTCTAACACCTATTTGTCTCAATAAACTTTCAATGAAATCACGAGCATATTTACGTTTCAACTTGCTGTGATTTGTCTGATTGTAATAGTTTCTAAGACAGTTATAACAAGAAGTGTTTTCATCACAACACTGCTGGGACACTTTAACATACGCTGCGTTTAACGATGTAATTACAGCATTCTTTTCGACTAATCGCTTAACATGACCTGCTCCGCCTGGGACATTGTCGTAGAGCAAAATATCGTAGCTATACTGTTCAAGATTCAGTTCAAGAACACCATCTATATCATTTCTTTCAATACCAAGACCAATACTTATTCCTTCAAGAAATGCATACATAAATGACAACGCAATCGCATAATCTTCCTTGGTAAAGGAACCTAACATAGGAATTGTAAATCGTGCTACATCTGTTTGGAATCTATGCCCAAGCCTAACTTGAGTAAGCTCTTCACATGAACAGTCAAACTGTCTGTAATTCTTATGCTTATTTAAAGAAGTAGGTGTTATCACTTTTCCTTTAACAATGTCACTGTATCCACATATCGGGCACATATTGAATGACGATTTATTCATTACAAGAAGCTCATCATTGATGCTTGTCTCAATGGTAATAGCATTTGATAAAGAAACAATATTCTCATCCTTTATACCACCACCAAGATATGATACTTCGCCGGCATAAGATCTCTTTGGCTTAGCACGAGTACTTTCTTTCGTAATACCAGTTTTAAATCCATTTATCGGTTCAATATAAAATTCTTGTACAACTGCACCAAGAGGCTCACCACAATACTTACACTCATTTCCTGTTCTTGTACTTACAGATACATTTATCTTTTTACAGTTAGGACAAGTGCAGAAATAGTTACGTGGATACTCTCCTGTTTTAGGTAGAGATATATACTTAGAAGTATACTTCTTACCATCAACAATGATTTCTGAGTCCGGTGCATATTCTGAGATCGCTATTTTTAAATCGCGACTCAAATCATAGCTGTTATCCATAATGCCTTCTTTATATATTTGTAATTCAACAACATCCACCGGGAACCCATATTTAGGAATGACGCAGTACTTTGAAAGTGAATCAATTACCTTTTCCTTATGTAAATTCTCAATCTGTCTCTGGTAATAATCCGCTTCTTTATAATTTTCTTCTGTTATCGCTTCTTTCTTTGCTTTTTCGTATTCTTCTGCAATAGATTTAATCGTTGAAACAAAATGCTCCATCTTTTCATCATTTCCTTCAATTTCATCAAACCACTTAAAGTTATGATAAGCTCGATATGTATCACCAGGCAGTATTTTCTCGTTGATGTAGATATTCAAATCACTCGGATGACTCGAAATATAGTTTTTAAACTCCTCCAACGCATTCCCAAAGACTAATTCATCAATGCTGGTGAAATAATCTGGATGCTGTCTAAAAAAGAAACCTAAACACGTAGCCATCAGATGACGAACGATTATCTTGTGATTTACTACATTAAAATAAGGTGGCTTTATAACGCCTGAAATCATCTTTTCTGGACTGCAAAAGTATGTATAATCGTGAGAGCCCGTTCCACAATAAGTCAAAATATACGCCGCACTATCTTTTCTACGACCTGCACGTCCTGCACGCTGAACATAATTTGCAGGTGAAGGTGGCACATTACGCATAAATACTGTTTCAAGATCACCAATATCAATCCCCATCTCAAAAGTTGTTGAACAGCTTAAGATGTTGATTTTTTTATTTTTAAAATCTTGCTGATATTGTTTTGCCTTCTTGCGATCAAGCTGAGCAGTATGTTCCTTTACAACGATACTCTCGATTTTCTTTGTTTTATATTGTCTTCTATAATAATTTGATGCAAGTGCCTTATCCGGATCTACTTCGCTCAAGATACCGTCGCATTTATCCTGAACACATTTGTTGTGGACATTATATGGAGTCAAACGACCGCATTTAGAGCAAATATAATATTTTGAGGTTTTATAATTCTTGACTACATACTTACTCGCCTCAATTTGATAGCATTCCTTCGTTTCATGCTTCTTAAACAATTCACCCGCAACCGCCAAGTTATTAAAAACAACCTCCAATAATGCTTTTGCTGATTCTTCGTCGCATTCACAAACCTTCTGAACATAACGAACAACCATATTATCCTTTCCTTTTACAGGTAAAAAACTTCTAACACCATTTATTGTCTTAGGGCAATTAAACATTACATAGTTATCAAATCTTCTATATTCCAAAGCTTCCATCTTTTCATCTGGAGTTAATGTTGATTTGATCGAATTTATAGCAGGTGTAACTTTGAACACACCAAATACAACCTGCATAATTGTTTCCAGATCCTTCTTAGTAATGTTATATTCTCCAAATTCAGCTTCAACGTCCTCTTCGTCAATTTGAGACATTATGTCAGTTATATCTACATCAAAGAAATATAACCCCAAACCTTCACCGTCGTTCGAACCATCAACCTTTAGCAAATCGACAAGTATTGTAATCCAAGCATTTTTATGAGCACTTAAATCATTTTGAAATAAGTTACCCTCTTTAATCATTCCCGAAAGAGTTGCAGCAAGCTGATCTACAGAAATATTTCTATATTGATTATCTTCTATTACCTTCCAAATCAGTCTTTTCTGCAACATTCTAACTTGGTTAGAATCCAAGAAAGCCGCTGAAAAGCTTGCTTGTTGACGACTATCGGAAAATGCTAAAAATTGTTTTACATTTGATGTCTCTATTTCTGATTGAACGGTTTCTTTTCTCTTTAAGGAAATTTTACTAATTTTCTTCTTAGTCTCTGTGCCATCATCAATTGCTTCATATAAAATCTGAGCAAGTAATGCTGTTCCCTCATCCTTACCTACATTCAAACTCTTAACAACACCGGCTCTTGCTTTGTGACCGCAGCAAGGACACTGATTTATATTATTGAACGCCGTTTCTTCTCCATCCTTCTTTGATTGAAGGACTTTAAATATCGAATGTTGAAAGCTGTCTCCACAATTACATCTGCGTGCATTTAAATTTCCTGCGGCATAAATCGCACCACACTTTGCACAAACTTTATATTCTTCAAGTATATCATGGTCAACTTCCTCTTCATTAAATTCATTGCTCATTAAGAAATAGTCGATGCTTACAAATTCGTTATTTCCATAATTTTCGTAAATATCAACTTCCTTGTTCTGATACAGATATTCAAGCCCATCTGCTTCATTACGCTGAATCTTTCCGATTATGTATGGTGAATTACAATATCTACAGTTACCAGCTTCGAAAGCCTTTAACTCCCCAATCATATTGGTTTTAGTAAGACTTAATTGTGGATCATCTCCAAGAGTGACATATGCACCAGCTAATGGGCGCACGAAAGAATGGTATTTCAAATCGAAAATACCTATCCCGTCCTTTTCTGCCATATTGATGAGATCAATCAAATCTATCAACTGCTCAGACATTATTTGATTATTAAAGTTAGCAAGAATACTTTTGAAACTCTTACTACCATCTTTTAATACTTCATATAGATGAAACACGTTTCTGTCGCCTACAAACAATTCATATAGGTAACTCTTCAATTCCATTGAATCTATGTTTTTGTATTTATTTCCAATGGTTCTAACCGTCTGTATATCATACTTCGCTTTCTTTATCTCAGAATAATCTTCTCCAGCAATCGTATAACTTAGCTTAGAATTAGAAAGTGTAATTCTTTTAGAAAAAATTATGTCTTGAATATCAAAACTTGCAGAAGTAAGGCTTCTTGCAAAATTTACAATTTCACTTTCGGATTTACCTTGTTCTCCCAACGTAGCACTGGTTAGAATGAAGCGCGGTTTCTTTGGTGCTAATCCAGTCAATCTACGCATTAACAAAGATAATTCGATTCCCAATGAACCATAATATGAATGTGCCTCATCCAGAACAACAAACTTCCAATTGTTTAGCCTCTCCGGTGCAAAGATCGAATAATCATTTGGTCTGATCAGTAAATATTCCAACATGGAATAATTAGTGAACAACAAATGTGGCGGGTTCTTTCTGATCTCTTCCCTCGAAACCAATTCATTCTCAGGGATAAAGGTATCGTTCTCTGCGCCATATTTCTCACGATAGTCCTTCGGAATGCTTTCTTTCGTTTCGCCTGTAAAGAATCCATATGTAATTTCAGGACATTGTGTAAGTATCTTTCTTACACGATCAATCTGATCGTTTACGAGAGCGTTCATTGGATATAAAAATATTGCCCTAACACCAACTTCCCTATTACCATTTTCTACATCTGACATCAATTCATTTAAGATTGGATATAAGAAACTCTCTGTCTTTCCTGATCCTGTACCCGTTGTAATAATTGCGCTTCGACCAGAGCAAATATGCCTAATACTCTCTTCCTGATGAGAATATAAAGGTCTCTCGAAATTCATATCTCCCAATCTATGAAATGATTTACATACCGCACCATCTGCAATCATTTCATCCAAGGACATTCCTCTTTGAAATGGTAAATTTAAATCGACATAGGGTCCCTTAAATAAATCTTCAATTTCCAATTGTTGCTCAAACAATTTTTGCAATGTTGGAGTTTTAAATTCAAAGGAAGACCTGAGATATTCTTTATACTGATTATTTATATATTGAGATCGTTCAATAGGATTTCTCTTGCTCACACTGATTCAACTCCCTTCATATCGATATTGTAAGAAAAGATATCAACAGCTTTGTCGTCATCCATTGAATTCATAATTCCATGATGTTCGAAATCAAGTAACAGCCCGTCGCCATCCTTAGTAATGGACAATTCTATCATCCCGTCTATAACATCGCTACATATTTCAATATCAACGGGATTTATATTATCCAACATAAAAGCACCATTGTATGTTCTTACATATACTTCACCTATATATTCATTTCCACTTATCATTTCTTTAAAATAAACATACGTTGTATTAAAGTAATGTTTCTTTCTTAGGAACTCTCCTCTGACAAGCTGATCAAAGTAAACCTCCTTGATTTTGAAGGATTTTCCTATGAAATCTTCTCTCGCATAAAAGACGATTGGAAATTCCTTTAAAATACGTTCTTTTTTGAGTGATAGTCCTCTCTCTTTCTCAAAGAAAATCACTTTATAATTTATAAAAGACGATAAATCATATACATATTCTGGAACGTCCTTGTCCAAAGCAAAACTTGTGTATATGACATTATTCACATCATCGATTACTTTGAATCTAATATTCCCTTGCCCATAAAAGTATGGTGTAACAACTATCGCCTTATCTTCATGACTATAAATAACCGTTGTTTTAGCCTCGTCAAGAATGCATTTGTTATAACACAAAATTCCATCCTGGTAATGATCTTCTGCAAGTAAAGAAATCCCTACATAATCATAATGCGACTTATATGACAGTAAAAATCCTGCAGAAAACCTGCTAAATACTCCTTCCGTCTTAAGTCCAGGTGCTTCTTCAATAATTTGACCGGTACTGGTTAGCAAGCATATTTTGTCATATTTGCATCCATACAGATCAATTGAACTTTCCTGAGTAATATCGCCGATCCAAATTTCTTGTGAGAATGGCTTCCAGGCACCATTATCAATCCTGTATAACGGGAATCGGAAAGGAACATAATAAATATACTCCTGATTATTCCAATTAAACTTAATCCAATCTTCTCTAAAATCCTGAACACTTATCTCATCAAAAATTGGTTCTGGCATCAAATCAGAATCTACAGAAACAATATACGAATCATTATTGTTTTCAACCTGCTCAACATATAGTTTTTTATCTATGGCAAATTGAGTGCGCAGCACACTAATTCTTTTTCCCGAATGTAACGCATTCACTCTTAGCTGATAAATTCCAGAGTCTAAACATCCAAGTTTTACAGAATACTTATTAACACCTTTTCTTTCAACTGTAGAATATTCAAAAGCATCAATCTTATATGAACGCTGATTTATTTGTATTTCAAAACCACTGTCCGTAAACTCACTTTCAAATACAAGGATTACCTCATCTTTAAATACTTCAAATTTGCAATCACCCTGTGCAACGAAATATCCCTCATGCTTTTCCCCAAACACACCAGGACGGATCATCTCTGAAAAATTGAACACTTTATCTTCTATAAGGATAGCATCTCCCAAGTGTGCAATATATGAGGATAGACAATATGCCTCTCCCGAAAAATATAAATGCAACTTATCAACCTTACTCTTTGTACAAAAAACAGCTGTTCCAGAATAATCTTTATTATTTGCCAGTTCTTGTCCTCTCTCATCAAACACAATAAAATTACGGTGCAGTCTGGTTTTGCTATCATAAATTATTTCATTTCCTACAACCAGCTGATAATTAATTCTTCCAAGAGGATTAGGGAGTTCAATTGCATGATTCTTTATCTGATATCCACCAATAATCTCACGAATATCTTCTACATAATCATCATAAATAACCTTTTCCTCTTTCTTAACAATGATTCGAATAGCTCGATAATCATATGTAGCTTTCACACGATGAGTCGGTGGAACTAAACAAATTGTGTTTCGAGTCAAAACAAATTCTGGTTCACAGCGTGATCTCAATTGTTCGACTTTACTGCGATTTCCATACTCTTTCTCTCTATTGATTGTTGAAAGCCATTCTTGATATCCTCTTTTTAAATATGGATTGTAAAGGACATTATCCTTGCCCCAAATATATTTATCAATAAGCCTAACAACAATGATACTAAGCTTAATAACAGCATCATTATATATAGGATTAGTAATCAGCTGCTTTGTTGATTTAATCAATTTATATGTTTTCTTAGTTACATTAACTTGAACTTCGTCACTTTCAGAACGCATCACATTCTGCAATCCGTCATAAACAAACTGAAACTCGCCATATAAATCATCAGGTAAGTTGCTATCAAAATTCAACTTATATATGTCATAGATAAATTCAAAGAATGATCCCAGATAATAGCTTGGTACAATAGATCCCGCTAATACCACATTGATAATACGAGTCTTTGTGCCTGTTGCATCATCCTTTGTTCTGTAATTATTTAATAATGTTCGAATAAGACCTTCTACCTTTTGCTCCGAATAACGCTGATACAAACTCTTGTAAGTTTTTCTTACCGATTCATAAAAAGACCCATCATAATAAAGCATACCAATCAAAACAAGAGATACGAATACAATTTCAGGATCACAGACATAAGTACCTGAATACGAATTTAACGTACTTCCCAGTTGACTCTCTGCACGACTATGAATAATATCTATTGCATCAGCATTATCCAATAAATCAATCAAATCAATGCCGAGATTTTTCCTTTCTTTGACACAGTTTTTTAAGTATTCTATTTTTGTTTCTATCTGAGCATCGTTTAATCTCTTTTTCAGCATTTCTAGAAGTGATTTTTGTTCCTCCTGAGTAACAATACCATCTTCAAGTATCTGATCGATTTTTTCACAGATAGTTTTAGATGGTTTATGATAACGAATAAAAGATTCATTTGTTCTCATCCAATCCTGCAAGCGACATACTTCTTTTTCGTTAATTTCATTGTCACAAATAATACCTTCAATGATTCCATTAAGCTCATAAACCTTAGCGATGGAATCAGTTTCAAAAGCTGTATACTGACTACAATTTTCTAAAAGCATTTCTCGTTCTTCGTCTGTGATTATTCCATCTTCAAGAACTTGTTCTACCAGCGAAATTAAGTGAGCTTGCTTATGTTCGTAAGATAAGTTTCTGTTCTTTTTTACCCATGAAGATAATCTTGCTACCTCTAGTTTGTTGATAATACCATCGTAGCTAATGCCGTTTATTATTCCTATTAACTCATTTATGTTACGCATAATCAGCTTGTGTGATATCTGTTTCAAAAACTACCACAGTTCTCCTTTCATCTGGTGTCTATAATTGCAGAAAGCTTCTGCAATCTATGCTTATAATACAAAACCATATGCCCATTTATTAGGACTCACTTGTAATAGTTAGTTTTTCTCCGTTTTCAAGAATATAAGACTGCTCAAATACAACTCCCAGTACTTCAGCTATTTCCATAAGTTCTTCTGTACTCACAGTTTCTCGCTTTAATTTTTTGTTGAAGTTCTGCGGTGTCTGACCAATTCTACGAGCCAATTCTGCAACACTAATGCCTTTTTCTTTACATAAGTTTTTAATTAAATTTGATGTGCTCATTAATTCCACCTTATCTATTGAAACTTATACTCTGAGAACCTAGTAATGTTAGACATATTATAAACCAAAAGGTTGATATTTTCAATGTTCAGTATTTGAGTTTCTCAAGCACTCACAAAAACCATACCTCATCATTTTTTTATTATTGAATATTTTTTATTAATCTCGAATATAAGCAAACCCATTCCATTGTTTCTTTTTCGACACATCGAATCATCCCTTCAAAACGTCTTAATAAAAATCCGTTTTAGATGTATAAAAAAGACCACTCACTTTCAATTTTTCTTGAAAATAAACGGTCTTTCACGTTTCTTTTATTCTGTTGAATGATAAAAAAATCACTTTTCCTTTGATATGTTTCCGAAGCCGCAGTCCAATACCACAGAAACGTTTACTCCATCAGAAATTTCTTTCGTGCAAATCAAGGATTCTTACAAATCTGTCCGATGTAGTGCCACTATTGTCTCTATATGCACCGTATGGCCGAACTGGTCTACCGGCTGCACCTCCACAAGGTCATATCCATGGCTGCAAAGATATTTCAAATCCCGGGCCAGGGTTGCGGAATCACAGCTTACATAGACGATACGCTGTGGTTCCATCTCACACATCATGGCAAGGAGCGATTCCTCGCAGCCTTTGCGTGGCGGGTCCACTACGATAACTTCTGCACGGGCTTCTTCGCCATGGGCGGCACAGTATGCCGGATAGACTTCCTCTGCTTTCCCAACGAAAAATTCTGCATTGGAAATGTGATTTCGAAGGGCATTCTCTTTGGCATCTGCGATTGCCTGCGGTACAATTTCCACACCGTAAACCTTCTTCGCTTTCTGTGCCAGAAATAAAGAAATGGTTCCGATACCGCAATATAAATCCCAGACCGTCTCTTCGCCGGTGAGATTGGCATATTCCAAAGCTTTGTTATAAAGCACCTCTGTCTGCGCCGGATTTACCTGATAGAAAGACTGCGGAGAAATCTGAAAAGAAATCGTTCCGATATAATCTGTAATGTAACCCTTTCCATAGAGGGTATAAGTTTCTTCTCCTAAAATCACGTTGCCCCGGGATTCATTGATATTTACAGTAATACTTGTCATTCCCGGCAAATCTTTTAATACTTCAATAAAACTTTCTGCATGCGGCAGCTTCTTTCCGTTGATGACAAAGCAGACCATCCACTCTCCGGTTTTCTCGCCGTAACGGATTAAGATGTGGCGGACGCAGCCTTTTCCGGTTTTCTCATCATAGGCACTAACACCATAGGCTTTCATGGTGTCTAAAATAAGGGACAGGATTCTTCCGTTGCCTTCTTTTCCCAAAAGGCAGTCCTGCACCGGAATAATGTTGTGGGTTCTAGACGCAAAAAAGCCTGCCACCAGGTTGCCTTCTTTATCATAACCCACCGGAAACTGTGCTTTGTTCCGGTAGCGGTAAGGCTCCTGCATGCCAAGTGTTGGTAAGACCTTTGGATTTTCAAATCCGCCGATATGTTTTAAGTTGTTGCGTACTTTATTTTCCTTAAACTTAAGCTGGCTCCCATAAGAAAGTGCCTGGATCTGGCAGCCACCACACCGCTTATGCTCCGGGCATGGCGGGGTTGTCCGCATGGTGGATTCCTTAAGAATTTCCATCAGGCGGGCATAGCCATAAGTTTTTTTCATCTTCATGATTTTGGCACGAACCATGTCTCCCGGCAGAGCATCCTTGATAAAAAGTGTGATGCCTTCCGTTCTTCCGATACCTTCGCCGTTAGTTCCGATATCGTCAATGGTCAGTGTAACAATGTCATCTTTTTTCATATTTCTTATATACTCGATCTGCGGATGTTCGATTCAAACAGACGGTTGAATCCCTGCCACTGAGTATCTCCTTCCGGTACGTTTGCCAAAAGCTCACGCATGGTCTCCATCTTTGCATCAATATTATCTGCATAGCTTAATGCTACAGCTTCCGGTAATGCCGGCTTCTTTGGAGAACCATACTCTAACTCTCCATGATGTGCCAGAATACAGTGTTCCATCTCATGTGCCAGTTTCACCGGGAAACCATCGATGGTCTTGATACGCTCTGCAATTTCCATGGCTCCAATCATGATATGTCCTAAAAGCTGTCCCTCATCGGTGTAATCATTTTCCGGGAAAGTAGAAAGCTCTTCTAACTTTCCGATATCGTGAAACATGGCGGCACAAACCAGTAAATCTTTATTGAGAATCTTATAGTTGTCAGCAAAATAAGCAGAAAGCTTCGTTACGCTTAAAGTATGCTCTAAAAGTCCGCCCACAAAACCGTGATGTACGCTTTTTGCTGCAGAATGGAATTTAAAACGTTTTGCAAAATCTGCATCCTCGATAAAGAAACTGCCTGCCAGTTTCTTAAGATATGGATTTTCCATCTGCTTAATATATCCAAGTAACTGCTCATACATTTCATCTACATTATATTCACTGACCGGAAGATATTCCTTTGGTTCATACTCTCCCTCGGCTGCTTTCCGGACCCTCTTTACATTTAACTGTAATGCACCCTGAAAACTTGTGATATCTCCCACTACATTGATGTAATCAAAGCGGTCAAAATCATCAATTCCCACAGAGCCCGGCTCCCAGATTTTTGCATCCAGTGTGCCTGTTTTATCCTGTAAAATCAATGCTTCATAAGGCTTACCTGCCTTCGTCAGCGCTGACTGCTTATTTTTACAAAGATAGATTTCATTTACTCTTTCGCCTTCGCGTAATGTTTCAATATAATGCATAATTTTCCTCTTTCTATTTTAGTACACCAACGGTTGCAGAACATTCGATTTCTACATAGCCTGCTGCCCCCTGGCGTTTTATGGTAATCTTTACAACATCTCCCGGAGTCTGCCCGGATAACACATTCTTATATGCCTGCGCTGTCTCTACATTTTCTCCGGCAATCTTTACGATGACATCACCGCTTTGCAAGCCTGCCGCCATCGCCGGGGAATCAATTCCCACTGATTTAATATATACGCCCTTTGGTATGTCATATTCCTTTTCAATGTCAGATGTTACAGAAGTCAGTTTCAGTCCAAGATACGGAATATCCTGTCCATTGGAAAGCTTCTCGATAATGTCTTTCAACTGGGAAACGGAAATTGCGGTCAGCGTATTCTCATCGCCGCTACTGTAATCCTGCATAACAATTCCAACCACTTCACCAGAGAGATTGACCAGTACACCACTTCCCTGACTACTGCCCACAATATCTGTTGTCAGTACATTGTAGTTTGCATCAAAGGTGGAAATGCTGTTAGAAGTCGATGTAATATTTCCTGTCAATATGGAGAAATTCGTTCCCAGCGGACTGCCCAGTGCCAGCACAACGCTGCCCTGTGTGGTCTGAAGTGAATTTCCAAGTACTGCCACTTTAATTCTGCCCAGAGTGCTTTCTTCGATGTCGGAACGTTTTACATTTAAAATCGCAATTCCGGTATTTCCGTCATAGTTTTTAAGCTCCGCTTCTACGGTGCTGTTATCAAGGAAGGTCACATGAATGGATTTTGCTCCGCTTATGACCTTGCGCTCTGTCATAATCAGAAGCTCCTGACCGGTATCCGCAATAATGACCCCACTTGCCTGTCCCTGTCTCTCATAAGGCGTGTTAAACCAGTCCACATCACTGGTCACACCTGTCACCGTAACAATGGACTTATTTGCTTCGCTTCCAATCGCATAAAGCTTACTCTGTAATTTCTGATATTCCTCCGGTGTAAGCTCTTTTAAGCCTTCTTCTACATCCGGCTCGTCTACACCTGTCTCCGTGGAATTTGTCTCTTCTTCCGTATCCGGCTGTACCTCTTCATCTTTCGGGATGCTCACCCTGGTATCCTCCGGCTTATTCAGCCACTCTTCCATCACCGGGCGCATCCATGTAAATACAAAACAGGATACAAGTCCAAAGACAACCGCAAGCACAACCGTAAATGCCGTTTTTAAAATAATACGTCTCTTATTTAACGGCTTGTTCTTGATTTTCTCTTTGATAAATGCAAATTCCTCTTTTTCATTTTCTGACATAGGGAATCCTCTTTTCTACTGTAAATACAACCAATTTTAATTATACTTTCTATCTGCCTATGTTGCAACATTTTTTAAAAAAGAGAGCAGATACAATCAGTACCTGCCCTCTTTTAAGAGTAATGATATAAATATGTTTTCTATATAAAAGATTATTTTCCAAGAATATAGCTTTCCATCCGGCGCATGGCTTCCTCTAATTTTTCCATGGCTGCCGCATAACTGATACGGATATAGCCCTCGCCCTCTTTGCCAAAGGCAATGCCCGGTATCACGGAAAGATGTGCTTTTTTTGCCAGGTCCACGCAGAACTGCATACTATCCTGAATCTGTCCTGCCGGAATCTTTGCAAAGATATAAAAAGCTCCGTTTGGTCTTGCAATTTCAAATCCCAATGCGCTTAATTTTTCATATAGGAAATCTCTCCGTTTCTGATATTCTTTTCTCATTCCCAGTGCATCATCTATACCCGCTGTTACAGCCTCTAATGCTGCTTTCTGGGAAATGGAGCTGGTGCTGGATACCAGATACATATGCGTCTTGCGGATTTCTTTGATAATATCGGCACTTGCTAAGATAAATCCGACACGCCATCCGGTCATGGCATGGGACTTGGACAATCCATTGATTACAATGGTATTCTCCTTGGCAAATTCTGCCATAGAATGGTGCGGTTCATCGCCATAGGTTAATTCGCTGTAAATCTCATCACAGATAGCCAGTATATGATGCTTTTTGATGACTTCAGCCAATGCTGCCAGCTCTTCCTTTAAATAAGTAACTCCGGTAGGATTACTCGGATAATTTAATACAATTGCCTTGATATCGCCACCATTTTCTTCGATGGCTTTTTCTAACCGTTCCGGTGTCAGCACCATTCCGGTGTCACTGGTATCTACTGTAATCGGTACTGCCCGCGCCAGACGAATCAGTGGAACATAGGCGGTATAAATCGGGGATGGCACAATTACTTTGTCCCCCGGATTCAGTGCAGTTAAAATAGATGCTGCTACACCTTCCTCTGCTCCGACCGTTGTTAAGATTTCACCGGCAGGGTCATAATTTAAATGATATTTTGTCTTCATAAATGCGGCAACACCTTTTAGCAAATCCGGCATTCCGGCATTTGCGGTATAATGGGTAAAGTTTTCTTCTATGCCCTTAATTGCTGCCTGTTTGATATGTTCCGGTGTATTAAAATCCGGCTCTCCTAATGTTAATTTCAAAATATCCGGTACATCACTGGTCTGCTCATCAAATTTTCGAATCAGTGATACCTCTATTGATAAAATCTGGTCATTCAGACCATCTCTTAATGTCTGTTCCATGTTTCTCTTCCTCCCTTAATTTACAATGTTCTTACAAGCCTTTCCTTCCAGAATATCCAGTGCATTCGTCATTGCCACATCCATCATTTTAATGTGTGCTTCCTCTGTGGATGCACCCATATGCGGTGTTATCACAACTTCATCCAGCGAAAACAGCGGGTCATCTGTCTCCGGCGGTTCCTCCTGCATGACATCTGTTCCATAGGATGCAACAATTCCTGCCTTTATGGCATCCACTAAATCTGCACGGTTTACAAGATAACCTCGTGATGTGTTAATTAAAATGACTCCTTTTTTCATCTGTACAAATGCTTCTTTATTGATACTTTCTTTCGTCAGCGGAGTCTGTGGCATATGCAGGGAAATAACATCACTTTCCTGCAAAATCGTCTCCCGGTCAGCAGGTATGATTCCATATTCTTTGCAGAATGCTTCATCTATATGGCGGCTATAGCCTAATACTTTCATGCCAAATGCGGCAGCTTTCTTTGCCAGTTCTTTTCCGATTGCACCTAATCCTAAGATTCCCAATGTCTTTCCGGTAAGCTCCATTCCATTTCTGTCATTCTTCCATAATTTCTGCTTTGTATTGGCAAAATGATACGGAAGTGACCTTGCGCAGCACAACATTAACCCCATTGCCAATTCTGCTACTGCGTTGCTGTTAGTTCCCGGTGCATTGCATACATCAATGCCACGGGCTCTGGCAGCCTTAATATCTACTCTGTCATAGCCTACCGCCGGTCTTGATATTACCTTTAAGCAGTCCGGAAGTTCTGCAATCACATCTTCTTTGATGAAATCTGTTCCTGAAATCAATGCATCTGCATCGGAAACAAAATCTAAAAGTTCTTCTTTGCTTAAATTTACTTTTTCACTTAATACTACTTCTGCTGCTTCTATTGCCCGCTTCCAGGTAGGATGATCATCCGGAAGCGATGCATAGTGGCAGGTAATTGCTATTTTCATATCAATTTCCTCTATTTCTCAGTCTGAGCTTTATTTCTTTTTCCAACGAAGCGGATGATGAAGCATACGCCGATTCCAAGTAATGCAAATATTACGATGGTCCCGAATACATAGTTGAAACCGCCTGCTGCATATTTGTCTAAGAAGTTACCTAAAATTGTATTTTCATAAGAATCCGGCAGATATCCGATAACGGAAATAATACCGGTTGCAGTTCCTGTCATTGCTACCGGAACGCCAGCTTCACCCATGGTTGCATAATAAACACCACGAACTGCATAGTAAACAGTTGCCAAAGCCAACACTACAACGATTGCAAGGATTAAGAAGTTCGGTTTTCCAGGAATTGCGATTAATGCAATACCAAAGATAATTTCAATCACAAATAAACCAATTAATGTTTTGGTATAAGAACCTACCTTATCAGAAATCTTTCCAATGATTGGTGCGGAAAAGATTCCAATGCCATAAGAACGAATGGTTGCTACGATTCCGGCTACTACTGCACTCATGCCAAATATGGTTGTAAGATATGTTGTGGTATATTCTGCTGCAACCTGTACGCTGTATGCACATAATACCAGGATTGCTACCAGCCATACGCTTGGTACTTTCAATACATTGATGTAATCCTTAAAGGAAGTTGCAACATTTTCTTTCTTATCATCATGTGGAAGCAGGAAAAACATGAATACTCCCATAATTACATATACGATGCCATAGAAGATTAAGACATAGCGTAACGGGCAGGTGGAAGAAATGTATATTCCTAAAATACCAAGTGCCGCAAAGTTAATAATTAAGCCTGCTACTGCACGGATTCCTTCGCTGTAACCAAATACGGAACCCTGTTCATCCTCTGAGCCAAACAAACGGACCGCCTTTACAAAAGATACCCAGAATAATACGTTAGAAATTGCCAGGAAGAAATAAATTACTCTCAATACGGCAAACCCCGGTGAAGTTGCATACCAGAATGTTAAAATTGCCAGCAAGCCGGTGGAACCAAGTAACATTTTCCGGTTGTCAAATTTATCTGCCAGAATACCACCCGGAATATAAAGAATTGTTTTTGTCAAAGAATACACCGTCATCAATAAACCAATCTGTGTATTTGTAAGTCCGAAGTCAGATACCATGTTGTCATAAAATACTGTTTTTAAATATGGGACACGGTAAATTAAACCTGCTGCAAGTGTCAGGATAATAAAACCAATCCACTTTGTCATCTTATTTGATTTTGCATCACTCATAAGAAAATCTCCTTTACTTTTTATTTCTATTTACAGAGACTCCTGCAAATCCCGGGAAGCAGGAAATCTCGTAAAAGCTATTTTATTTCTGCTTTGCTAAAAGCCGTTTCTGATAACTGCGCATCACAAGACTGATGCCCCATGCAATGATTCCAAAAATAACTATAATTGCAAATATTTTTTTGAATCCTGCTTCATAGCCGTAAGCATCTAAAATATGTCCGCACCAGAGTGACATAAACATATCCGGTGTATAACCAAGCACTGCCACTACTGCCGTTGCAGTTGCTGTCATGGAAACCGGTATTCCGGTTTCTGACATTGTTGAATAATATACTCCGCGGACTCCATGGAGTACCACGCTGAACACCAGTACAAATCCCATTGCAGCATATGCAATCTTTGGTGTCTCAGGACTTAAGAAAAGTACAATGGATAAAACAATTTCTACTACGATTAACCAGGAAATCACTTTTGTGGAAGATTTCACCCGGTCTGCATAAGCGCCTGCTAACGGTGCTCCGATTACTCCACAGATATTATCCCGGATGGTTGCTATGGTTCCAACGGTAACTGCGGCGATTCCCAGTACCTGTGTCATATAAGTTGTGGTATATTCAAAAGCTACCTGCATGCTGTATGTGGTAAATATCAAAAGTGATACCATCCAGATTGCCGGTTTCTTAAAGACTGCTACATAATCTGCCCAGGTCTGATGATGGTCTGCATCTTCTTCCATATCATCTGGATATAGAAACAAAATGAGAATTCCTGTCACCAGATACAACGCTCCATAGAAAAGCAGTGCTCCTCTGATAGAGTGTGCGGTCTCTGCCATCATGGACACGCATTTTAATGCAATGAATGTTGCTATGGAACCGGTAATTCCGCGAAAGCCTTCACTTAATCCGAAGATTTTACCCTGTGCCATATTTTTACCCAGGATTCGGATACTCTTAATAAATGAGGTCCAGAAAAATACATTTACCAGTGCTAACAGTGCCTGTATCAGTTCCAGGATTCCAAAGGAAGGAAGCAGTGCATAGACACCGGTCAAAATTCCCTCTCCCAATAAGGAAAAGACAAGGCATTTCTTGGTATCCAGCCGGTCTGCTATGATTCCGCACGGAATATAAATTAACATCTTTACGCCTGCATAGAAGGAAGAAAGAATTCCAAGCTGTGTATTGGTAATATCAAGGCTTGCTACCAGCTGGTCATAGAAAACAGACTTCAGATATGGAACTTTATAAACGGTTCCTGCGGCTAATATTAATAATATAAATACTGATGTCTGACGTTTTCTGCTTTCAGCCATTGGAATCACTCCTTTCTCCCAGATTTTTTCTCGCTACTCGCTTAAAACGAAAAATAGAGTTGACACAGGTTTCCCTGGTCAACTCCGTCGTTGATTTGTTCTCTTTATTTTTTTGTTGTCCTGAGCATATCACTAATTTTGTTATTCGAAAAGTGACAATTTTTACTTTTTTCATGGTTACAATTTTGTATTTTCTATTGAAAAGGATTTTATGCGACTATATAATAAATTAACTGTATCACCTGATGCAAAGGAGAGGATTTTATGATTTATGTCAACAAGGCGGATTCGGCTCCGCTCTATCAGCAGTTATATACTTCCATCATTGAAGAAATCACTAATGGCTCCCTGCCAAAGAACTCTGCCCTTCCGCCAATCCGGACGCTTTCTGAAAAGCTTAATATCAGCCTGAACACAGTATCCAAAGCTTATCTGCAATTAACGGCAGAGGGTTATGTCCGCTCTGTTCCAGGCTCCGGTTATTATGTAGAGGATATCTCCAATACTTTCTTGGATACCCTTTCTGTTCCTCCGGTTTCCAAAAAGATAACTTCTTCTATTTCCGGACAAAATCCTGCACCAAGAGCAACTCCTGTCCGTTATGATTTTAAACATGATGTCGTATATTCCCATCTTTTTCCGTGGAAGCTATGGCGGCAGTACGTAAACAATGCTTTACTTCAGGAAGAGAATCAGAAGAAAATCCAATACGAATCCAATAAAGGAAACTATGAACTCCGTTCCAATATCTGTCATTATCTGAACCGGAACCGTGGCGTTCACTGCGACCCGGAACAAGTAATCCTTGTGCCCGGCACCCAGTACGGCATTGAAATCATCAGCCGGCTGCTCCCGGCAGAGAAGCACCGGATTGCCTATGAAGAGCCATCTCACAATGGTATCCGGAATATTTTTCTCCAGAACGGATATGAACTTTTTCCGATTCCAGTTGTTGAAAATGGCATTGATATTGACAAGCTTTTTGATTCCTGCTGTAACCTCCTTTATGTTATGCCATCCCATCAGTTTCCTACCGGCCGCACCATTCCGGTCAGCAACCGGCTGCGGCTTTTGGAGTGGGCAATCAGAAACGATGCCTACATCATAGAAAATGACTACGACAGTGAATTCCCGCATCAGACCAGACCGATTCCATCCCTGCAGTCTCTTGACCACTATGACCATGTCATTTATTTTAACACTTTCGCCAAGATACTGACTCCATCCATGCGGACGGCATTTTTTGTTCTCCCATATTCTCTTTTGGATAAGTATGAGCAGATGTACCGCTATTTTAATGCGGCACTTCCTTCCTTTAACCAGATTGCCTTATCTAATTTTATTGCATCTGGTGACTTTGAGCGTCACCTGCGGAAGCTGGTTAAGATAAATGAACATAAATATAATCTTCTGCTGAAATCCATACATACATTTCTTTCTTCCTATATGGATGTAGTAGATACGCCTGCCGGTTCCCACATTATTGTCCGGATCCGCAACTGCACCAACCAGCAAAAGCTAATCGACGCCCTGCGTGAAAAGTCCATTTCCATTTATGGTGTTCAACAGTACTTCCATACTGGAACGGCTTCCGAAGATATCTTTCTATTGGGCTTTAGTTCACTGGAAGAATCAGAAATTCCAGAAGCCTGTGAAGCACTGGCAAAGGCACTGTCCGAGTTATTATAAAATCGTGGAATCAAAATATTTATCCTGCCATTTATCAGGAAACTTATTTTCAACCGCCCTTTTCACCACAATCGGTTTGGGGTATAATAGAAGCAGTGATTTTTAGTACATTTTACGGAGAATATTTATGAATCAAAAGGTTTTAAGAACATTAGAATATAATAAAATTGTAGAACGGCTCGCGGAGTATGCTTTCGGTGCGGATACCAAGGAACGCTGTCTTTCCCTGCTTCCTTCCACCAGCCTCTCAGAGATTACCAATGCACAGCAGCAGACTAAGGATGCCATGAACCGCAGCCTGAAAAAGGGACGGCTTGACTGCTCCGGTATCAAACCGCTTTCTTCCGCCATCCGGCGTGTGGAAATCGGCGGAACCATGAATATCGAAGAGCTTCTCGGCTTCTGTAAATTATTAGAGACTGCCCGCCGGGTCAAAGCCTATGGCAGAAAGGAACAGGAAGATATTCCGTCTGATTCCCTGAGCGAACTTTTTGATGGTTTAGAACCTCTTAGTCCTCTTTGTGATGAGATCCGCCGCTGCATCATTTCTGTGGATGAAATCAGTGATGATGCCAGCAGTAATTTAAAATCCATCCGCCGTTCTATCCGCTCAACCGGCGACCGCATCCATGCGCAGTTAAACCAGATGTTAAATAACCAGAATGTCAGAAACTGCCTGCAGGATTTTGTCATTACCATGCGTAACGGCCGCTACTGCCTTCCGGTAAAAGCCGAAGCCAAATCCCAGATTACCGGTATGGTGCATGACCAGTCCTCCAGCGGTTCTACTCTTTTCATTGAGCCAATGGCTGTGGTAAATCTGAACAACGAATTAAAAGAATTATCCATCAAAGAGCAGGACGAAATTGCCGTTATTCTTGCCACTTTATCGGCAAAAGCAGGGGAATATATTCCTGCCATTGAAACCGATTATCAGATTTTAACAGAGCTTGATTTTATATTTGCAAAAGCCGCTTATGCCTTGGAATACAATGGAATTACACCGCATTTTAATACGGAACGGAAAATTCGTATTTTAAAGGGCAGACACCCTCTGCTGGACGCAAAAAAAGTAGTTCCTATCGACATTTCCTTAGGCAGCGATTTTGACCAGCTTGTCATTACCGGACCGAATACCGGTGGTAAAACCGTTTCCTTAAAAACTGTGGGACTTCTCACTCTGATGGGACAGGCGGGACTTCCGATTCCTTCCGGAGACCGTAGTGAGCTTGCTGTTTTTGACGATATTTTTGCAGATATTGGAGATGAACAGAGCATTGAGCAGAACTTAAGCACATTTTCTTCCCATATGACCAACATTATCCACATTTTAAAAGAAGCCAATGAACATTCCCTGGTTCTCTTTGATGAGTTATGTGCCGGAACTGACCCTACGGAGGGCGCTGCCCTGGCGGTTTCTATCTTATCTTATTTTCACAGTCGAGGCATCCGTACCATGGCGACCACCCACTACAGTGAGATTAAGATTTATGCCTTAACTACCAGTGGAATTGAAAATGCCTGCTGCGAATTTGATGTAGAGACCTTAAGTCCGACTTACCGTCTTCTCATCGGTATTCCGGGAAAAAGTAATGCCTTTGCAATTTCCAAAAAACTCGGTCTTTCCGATACTTTAATTGAGGATGCCAGAACCCGTATCAGCAGTAATGAACAGAATTTTGAAGATTTACTTTCTGACCTGGAAGCAAGCCGCATCACCATAGAGAAAGAACAGGCCGAAATCAACCGTTACAAATCAGAAATTGCTGCATTAAAACAGCAGTTAAAGAACAAGCAGGAAAAATTAGATGAAAGCCGGGATGCCATTCTTCGTAAAGCAAAAGAAGAAGCAAACCAGATTCTGCAGGAAGCCAAAGATACTGCCGATGAGGCAATCCGTAATTTCAATAAATATGGCACTACCAGACCTTCCATTCAGGAAATGGAAAAACAGCGTACCAATATCCGGGAGAAAATGGCTGCCAATGAGAAAAAGAGCTCAAAGGAAAAAGATACTGCCATCTACAATCCAAAGGTTCCAAAGAAGCTTCGTATCGGTGACAGCGTAAAAGTATTAAGTATGAATTTAACCGGAACGGTACACTCCCTGCCGAATGCAAAGGGTGACCTCTTTGTGCAGATGGGAATTCTCCGCTCCCAGGTAAACATCAAGGATTTAGTACTAATTGAAGATGCTGCTCCGGGCAGCAAGAAATATGCCAAGACCGGTGCCGGAAAGCTTAAGATGAGTAAATCCGCTTCTGTTTCCACAGAAATCAATCTGATTGGAAAAACAGTGGATGAAGCTATTGCTCTTTTGGATAAATACTTGGATGATGCTTATCTTGCACATCTTCCTTCCGTGCGCATCGTACACGGAAAAGGAACCGGTGCCCTGCGCAGTGCCGTACAGAGTCATTTGAAACGACAGTCTTATATCAAGTCCTTCCACTTAGGAGAATTTGGTGAGGGAGATGCCGGTGTTACCATTGCAGAATTTAAATAAATCAAGTATATGAACTACGTAAAACAGAAAGGAAGTTTCCTATGGCTGCAAAACAGAAAATTTTAATTGTAGATGATGATGTTAATATCGCAGAACTGATTTCCCTCTATCTGACAAAAGAATGCTTTGATACAAAGATGGTTCATGATGGGGAATCCGCTTTGAAAGAATTTGAAACCTATGCACCAAATCTGATTCTTCTTGATTTGATGCTTCCGGGCATTGATGGTTATCAGGTATGCCGTGAAATCCGGGCAAAAGCAAATGTTCCAATTATCATGTTATCTGCCAAAGGTGAAATCTTTGACAAGGTTCTCGGACTGGAGCTGGGTGCAGATGACTATATCATGAAGCCTTTTGATTCCAAAGAACTGGTTGCCAGAGTCAAGGCAGTGCTCCGCCGCTACCAGCCGGTGAAGCAGGAGCCTGTACAGCCGGATTTAAAATGTGTTACTTATCCGGATCTGGTGGTCAATCTTTCCAACTATTCCGTAGAATATTACGGCAAAACAATTGATATGCCGCCAAAGGAGTTAGAGCTTCTTTATTTTCTTGCATCCTCACCGAATCAGGTATTTACCAGAGAACAGCTTTTAGACCATATCTGGGGCTATGAATACGTAGGCGATACCAGAACCGTTGACGTTCATGTAAAAAGACTTCGTGAGAAAATTAACGATCATACCGCCTGGAGCATTTCTACAGTCTGGGGCATCGGATACAAATTCGAGGTTAAAGAATGAAGAAACGACTTTATCTGAAGCTGCTGATTGGATATGTGATTTTTGGCATTCTCGGCTTTATTCTTGTATCCACCTTCAGCTCCCACTATACTTATGAATATATTGAAGATACCGAAGTTGACCGGCTTTACAAGGAAGCCAATATGATTGCATCTACCTATGCTTCAAATTATTTCAATGAAGATATTACGGTAGATGACTTGCATGACAGTCTTGCCACCCTTAGCACTTATCTTTCTTCAGAAATATGGGTCATGAATACAGATGGTGATATTCTGATTAACTCCAATGCATCTGTGGACATGGACCACCTGACACACATTGACGGATTTAATGTGGCAGATTTTGGCAGCAAATATTACACCACCGGTTCTTTTTATAATTATTATGGCGATACGCATCTTACGGTATTTTCGCCGATTACGATTAATTACAAGGTGCGTGGATATGTGCTGATTCACCAGCCGCTTTCCGTAATCACGCACCATCATGCACATTTACTGAATATTATGTACCTGACTCTGCTTCTGATTTTTATCTGTGCAACCCTGTTACTGATTATCATTGGCTTCGAGATCTACATCCCAATCCGCAAAATGATTAAGGGTGCTGATGCTTTTGCCGAGGGCAATTTCAGTTATAAAATTCCGGTGCATAAAAATGATGAAATCGGCTATCTTGCCGCTTCTCTAAATTATATGGCAAATGAGCTGAATACCCTGGAGGATGACCAGCGTAAATTTATTTCCAATGTCTCCCATGATTTTCGTTCTCCGCTTACTTCCATCAAAGGTTATGTGGAAGCCATGTTAGATGGAACGATTCCACCGGAGATGCAGGAAAAATATTTAAATATCATTGTTTTCGAAACAGACCGTTTGTCCAAGCTCACCCAGAGCCTCTTAGAGTTAAATAAATACGGCAGCCACGGCACAATGTTAGACGTCAGCGAATTTGACATTAACCAGTTAATTAAAATGACCTGTCTTACCTTTGAGGGAACCTGCAAAGCCAAACGGATTTCCTTTCACCTGATTCTTGCCGGTAAAACACTTTATGTAAAAGCGGATATGAGCAAGATTCAGCAGGTGGTTTATAATCTGATTGACAATGCCATCAAGTTCAGCCACCATGATTCTGAAATCACCATTGAGACCACCAAGAAAAGCGAAAAAGTATTTGTTTCTGTCAAGGATACCGGCATCGGAATTCCCAAAGACAGCCAGAACAAAATTTTTGAGCGTTTCTACAAAACCGACCTGTCCCGTGGAAAGGACAAGAAGGGTTCCGGTCTTGGACTCTCTATCGTAAAAGAAATTATTCAGGCACATGATGAAAATATCAATGTCATCAGTACCGAAGGAGTCGGCACCGAATTTATCTTCACCCTGCCGGCAGCCCAGCGGGAAGAGTTATAACGCCAGTTTATAACCTACAGAACCCGCCACCGGCAGCTTCTTACAAATAATAATCGCTTGGCAACTACGAAAAACACCCTTTGTGAGTTTCACGCTACTCATGCAAATTGAAAACAGCAGCTCATGAACTTTATCCTGTTCATAGGCTGCTGTTTTTCTCTGCATATTACTATGATTTACTTTCCAGTTGGAGTTTCATTTTTCCTCGGAGATTTATTTTCCGCTTGGAAGATATGGGCGCAGACATCCTGCCATCTGTGAGATTGGCATGGACTGTAAGAATACACGGCCCGGTCCGGTTACTACGGTATTGAATACTCCCTCTCCACCAAACATGATATTCTTAAGGCCAGGTACGGTCTGTATGTCGATAGAACAGGAAGAATCCATTGCTGCAAGATATCCTGTGTCTACGATAATTGACTGGCCAGGCTGAAGCATATACTCTTTGATATAGCCATCAAATTCAACAAATGCCATTCCCTGTCCTGAAAGTCTCTGCATAATAAATCCTTCTCCGCCAAAGAAACCAGCTCCTGCTCTCTTCTGAAAAAATACGGACAATTCTACTCCTGAAGTAGCTGCCAAAAACGCTGTCTTCTGACATACAATATCTGACCCTGGCTGAATTTCAAATGCCCGGATACATCCTGGGAAACTGGATGCAAATGCAATGGTTCCCTGACCATTCATTGCAGTGTATGTATTTACAAACATACTCTCTCCACTAACCATTCTTCCAAACATTTTTCCAATTCCGCCGCCAACAGTATTCATCTGCATATTCGGAGACATCCAGGACATTGCTCCCTTTTCGGTAATCATCATTTCGCCTGACTCTAATTCACAGACTACAACCGGCATTGGTTCGCCTTCAATATTAAATCTCATTTCTAAACCCTCCTGCTGATTTGTATAACATTTTCATGAACCTTTTTTATTATAACAATATAGGAGTGGTCTGCCAATATATTCTTTCAATCTTTTATCCGTTTTCTGCATCCAAAATAAATAGCTCCTATACCACTGCACAGTGCCAGTAAAAACCAGATGCCAACCGGAGTCATGTCTCCTGTTTTCACGGTTGCGGTCTGTGATGTGTTTCCTGCGGTGGTATTTCCTGTTGTACTACTTCCTGCAGCACCGCTTCCTGCTGTGCCGTTGCCATTTCCTGTTGTTCCGCTTCCCGGCGTTGTTGTACCTGATGAAGTTCCGGCTTCAAATACCAGTGCATATGCCGAAAATTTATCAGTTGCAAAGGTTATGGTTCCACTTGCTGCATCATACGTTGCAGGAAGTTTTTCATAGGCACCATCATGCTCTCGAATCACATAATAAGTTCCCTGCTGGTTCTTCATCTCATCTTTTACCTGAAGGGTTACATTTAATTTCGCATTTAAATCGGTCAACTGGGTTTCCCATGCATCGTTGGAATTTCCTTTGTTTACGACCTGGAATAAATCCATGGAAAGATAGCTTTGAATCTCTCCATTTCCTGCCTGTGCCTGCATGCCACTCTGTATCTGATTCAGTTCTGTTCCACTGATATCTGCAATATTTAACTGAAGATTTCCGGAACCAATAATGTTTTCTGCATTTCCAAGGGTTGCACCGTCTACTTTTGTACTTGCCGTATTTACTTTATCCTCTGACTTTGTAAATAATGCACTCAGATGTAAATCTGTTGCAGGCATATCCAATACAAAGGTACTTACCTGTGAATCTACTGCTGTCAGCTTTCCACCATTTAAAGATGCGCTCAATAACTGATAACCATAATCCGGTGTAAACTTAATGGTTACTTTGGTGCCTGCTTTAAATTCGGCATAGCCAAAGTCTCCATCCAGTCTTGTGGATGCATCTGCTATATTTCCACCTGCCAGTTCTGCTGCATTTACCACAGTTCCATCCCCTAACTGTGCACTGATTATTTCCACGCTTCCATGTTCAATAACGCAGTCATTTCCAAATCCATGCTGTTCTGCTACTGTAAGGGATGGTGCCCATATAATATTATAATTACGGCTGCTGTTCGTAGTCAGTGCCACTTCAATCTGATAGGAATCTGCCGGAGCCACTTCAAATTCCAGATGGTCTGTCGTTCCACCTAATGGAATTGCTGTTCCATTTACCATAATGGATGCAAATGCATAACCAAAATCTGCTGCAATTGCCACTCTGTGTTGCTGCGTCTTATCTCCGGCAAAGCTGCCCGATATATTCGTTCCCATTCCGGAACCAATCCTCATGCCATCTATCTGTAAGTCTCCAATTGCTCCTCCCACTGCAGTTGCTGTAACTGCAATTGTTTCTCCGGATGCCGGACCCGTTGTGGAACCACCGCCTCCGGATGCTGCAGTACGAAATTCCAGAATCAGTTCCACCTGCTCTGAGGCACTTACAGAAAATGCCTGTCCTCCCTCTGATGTAAGTATATTCTTGTCAAGGCTTGCATCCTGTGCACCATTTTTATTCACCTGACAGTGATTGATTATTGTATCCGTTCCACATACTACTTTAAAATGTACCGTATGATCAAGACTGTCATCCGGTCTGTTTATTTCTATTGGTGTATCATTATATGCAGTCTGGTTTACTTCTGTCCATTCAGCCGCCGTATCCCATTTATAATACACGGTTCCGGTCGCTGTGCTGTCCTGTCTTGCAATTCTGACCACTGCTTTCTGTCCATCAGCTTTTACAATCATGCCGGCACTTCCCATAAATAATGAAAATACCATAAAAAAGCTTAACAACCAGGAAATTTTCTTTCGCATCTTCATATTTTTTCTCCTTTACTTTCTTCTATAAACTGCCACTTCCACCGCACACGTTACAGGCTCCGCTGCCTCCCAGTACCACCAGCATAAGCAGACAAAGCAATCCTCTAATGGATTTTTTTCTCACGTTTTTTCTCCTTCCCTTTCCATCCTTTTACTATATGTAATATACGCTTTTCCCACCTGTTTTGATAAGTTTACATTTGTCTCATTTTAGAGATTTCCCACGATTTATGGCTGTTTCCAGCTATAATAGAACTGAAGAAGCCCAATTCTCGACTTCGTCTCTGTCTTTTCATTTAAAGATGCCATATAACGGTACAATGCTGCTCTTGAAATATATAGCTGCTCTGCTATTACCTGCACACTTTCATCAGAAGAAAGCAATAATCTTAACACATCCTGCTCCCTGTTTGTAAGTGCATAATTCTTCACAAATGCCTGGAATTTATCCTCCAAAAATTTTTCACGTTCTTTTTCCAACATTTTTGCCATATTTTCTTCCTGTATATCCATACGAAACTGTACCATATACAAATATACCAGCATACTGATAACTGCAAATAAAATCAATGCTATGATGCTGATGCGCATTCCATCCCCGGTCTCTATCAGCATCAGGGAAATAGTTCCTGTAATCCCGACACAGATATTATTTGTTGCCCTTCCAAGTCCAGCCCATAACTCCGGTACTTTCATATAATAGGAAAGGTCCATAAAACTGGTGGTAAAATATACCACAAAGAAGCCTGCGGACAAATAGAACACAATAAGACCTGCCATAAATGGCCCACCCCAGACTATTATCACTACACACATTGTTGAAAGCAGTGTCACACAGTACATCATAATCTGCATAAATCTATGCTCTTTTATATCAAAAAGCACTCCTGCCAACAGTCCGCTTACCGCAAGCAATAATCTCGGCCACTGACCAATATCTATACTTCCACCTGCATGTACTAAAGTTACTGCATTGTCTAGACTGGAAAAAATGCATGTCATTAGAACCACTATCGAAATCAAAAGCAATGCCGCAAGCATCGGATGCCGGAGGCTTCGCCTGTTATTCTTCCGGATATCAGTATCTGAATCTGACCCTGAATCCTCTGCTCCTACTCCCCCCCGGCTGCATTCCAGACTCAGTCTGCGAACCAGCAATACCATTGCCGCCAGAAAAACGGAAAGTACAACAGACTCTACAGTGCTGTTATGTATCAGATTATTGCTGATAAACTGAAGCAATAATCCAAAGGCATATCCAAATCCAACGGTTTGTGCAAGTCCTTTTTCTGTCGAAAGGCTTACCGCAGCATAATAATGTACAGCACTTCCAATCATGCCATATAAAATATAAAGCAGGAATCCGGATAAAAGCATACTTCGATAGGACAAATGCTCCTGAATTACGAAAATGCAGATGATTCCTGCTATCGGCAATAAATATAAACCTATCTCCCGCATCTTCTGGTTAAAATAACGGTTAATGCATGGGAATAACAGGAATCCTATTACGCTGATTCCCAGCACATAGTTCTGTGCCCTTACTACTCCTGCGGAATCTGTTGCATAGCGTATCATATTGTCAAACAGATACTCCGAGCCTAAAAATATATAATTGAAAATAGCCAGCACTGCTATGATTCGAATTCTTTCTGGTTTCATAAATTGTCTCATCGTCTGTTCCCTGCTCCATTCTTTTGTCTTAATTTCATTATATACAATTGTCTCTTTCCATCAAGTTGACAAATGTCTCATTTCCTGTAAACAAGCAAAAAAAGAGCCAGGACACGAATGTCCTGACTCTTTTTTGATTCATATAAAACGATGTTAATTATACTAACTCGATAAGAACTTCTAAAGCTCCGTCACCTTTACGCTGACCAATCTTTACGATTCTTGTGTAACCACCGTTACGGTCTGCATACTTAGGTGCGATTTCGTCGAATAATTTTGCAACTAAATCAACTTTCTTTGCATTTTTCTTCTTTCCAGCTGCTTCTGTAGGAACTTCAGTTACAGGATAAAGAACTTTTAACATCTCTCTTCTTGCATGAAGACGGGAAGGATTATCCTTCTTGATTGTTTTTTCCACTTCGTCATATACAGTAACTTTCTTACCATCTACAACTTCTTTTACTCTCTTGCCGTCTTTGTCTTTTCTTGCAACTTTAGCTTTTACAGTAACTTCTTCGAAGTTATCTTTCTCACGAACTGCCATTGCAATAAGGCCTTCTGCAATTTTACGGATTTCTTTTGCTTTTGCTTCTGTGGTAACAATTTTACCATTGTTTAATAATGCTGTTACCTGATTTCTCAGTAATGCTTTTCTCTGGGAAGATGTTCTTCCTAATTTTCTATACTTTGCCATTTTTATTCCTCCATTTGTGGTACATCCGGCCATGCTCATCGGACTTACTTACCGAATGCTTGTTTTGTGCCACTCATGAACCAACATCACCACGCTCGTCGGACTTACTGGTGCTGCTGCACTGAGTTATCTTAAACCTCGTCGCCCTGATTGAGCTGAAGGCCTAATTCTTTTAATTTTGCTAATACTTCTTCCAAAGACTTACGTCCAAGGTTACGAACTTTCATCATATCTTCCGGTGTACGGTTTGTAAGTTCTTCAACAGTATTGATACCTGCTCTCTTCAAGCAGTTGTAAGAACGTACGGATAACTCCAGTTCGTCAATGTTCATCTCAAGAACTTTTTCCTTCGCATTGTCTTCTTTCTCAATCATGACTTCTGCTGTCTTAGCATTCTCGGAAAGGTCAATGAAAAGACTTAAGTGCTCGCTTAATACCTTTGCAGCTAAGCTGACTGCTTCATCTGGAGCAAGTGTTCCATTGGTATATACGTCAAGTGTCAGTTTATCGTAATCGGTAATCTGACCCACACGGGTATTCTGAATGGATAAGTTCACACGCTCTACCGGTGTATAGATAGAATCTACTGCGATTACACCAATTGGTAAATCTGCATCTTTGTTCTTATCTGCGCTGACATAACCTCTACCTTTGGTAATGGTTAATTCCATGTATAATTTGGAATCAGCACCGCCGTTTAAGTGTGCAATTACTAAATCCGGATTCATAATCTGAATATCCTGATCTACCTGAATATCTGCTGCTGTAACAACGCCTTCACCACTGAACTCAATATAAGCTACCTTAGGCTCATCATCAGCGCTGTTATTACGGATTGCAAGCTCTTTGATGTTCATAATGATTTCAGTAACATCTTCCTTTACGCCAGGAATAGAACTGAACTCATGAAGTACACCATCGATTTTAACCTGACTTACTGCTGCACCTGGCAGGGATGACAACATGATTCTTCTTAAAGAATTACCAAGTGTTGTACCATATCCTCTTTCCAAAGGTTCGCATACGAATCTTCCATATCTTTTGTCTTCAGAAATTTCAGCAATTTCAATTGTTGGTTTTTGAAAATCGAACACTACAAAGCCCCTCCTTCTTTCGGGTAATTTGTTTCTTCTTTCAGCCCGCTAGTTTATGATTATTTAGAATACAACTCGACGATAAGCATCTCGTCTACTGGTACATCAATCATTTCTCTGGAAGGTAACTCTTTTACGGTTCCCTGCATTTTCTCTGCATCAACATCAAGCCATTCCGGAACTAATCTGCCGCCAGCTACTTCTACGACATCTTTCATTCTCTGGGAATTTTTACGGCTCTCTTTGATTTCGATTACATCGCCAGCTTTTACCAGGTAAGAAGGAATGTTAACTAACTTTCCGTTAACTGTAACGAATTTGTGGTCAACGATCTGTCTTGCTTCTCTTCTGGTTCTTGCAAATCCAAGACGGAAGATAACATTATCAAGACGGCTCTCTAAGATAGTCATCAGGTTTGTACCTGTCATACCTTTCATCTGGTCTGCTTTATCATAATAGTTACGGAATGGTTTCTCTAATACTCCGTAAATGAATTTTGCTTTCTGTTTTTCGCGAAGCTGAAGGCCATACTCAGATACCTTCTTGTTCGCTCTCTTTAATTCTCTGTTAGATTTTTTATCATATCCCAAATAACTTGGCTCTAAACCAAGAGATCTGCATCTTTTCAGAACAGGAACTTTATTTACTGCCATTTTAGATATCCCTCCTAATTATACTCTACGACGTTTTGGTGGACGACATCCATTATGAGGAACTGGAGTTACGTCACGAATAGAAAGAACTTCAAGTCCGGCTGCCTGAAGGGCACGGATTGCTGCTTCTCTTCCTGATCCTGGTCCTTTAACCATAACATCAACTGTTTTTAATCCATGTATAAGAGCTGCTTTTGTAGCAGTTTCTGCTGCCATCTGTGCAGCATATGGAGTAGATTTCTTTGAACCTCTAAATCCAAGACCACCGGCACTTGCCCATGATAATGCATTACCTTCAGCATCTGTTAATGTAACGATGGTGTTATTGAAGGATGCCTGAATATGTGCCTGTCCATGTTCAACGTTTTTTCTTACACGCTTTTTTGTCACTTTTTTTGTAACTTTAGCCATATCTAAACTAACCTACTTTCTTAAATTTAAAATTATAAAGTTGCCAAGAATTATTTCTTCTTGTTTGCAACAGTTCTCTTAGGACCTTTTCTTGTTCTTGCATTGGTCTTTGTTTTCTGACCACGAACCGGAAGTCCTTTTCTATGACGGATTCCACGATAGCATCCGATTTCCTGTAATCTCTTGATATCAAGAGCTGTCTGACGTCTTAAGTCACCTTCTACAACCTGAGTCTCATCGATTACTGCACTAATTCTTTTTACCTCGTCGTCAGTTAAGTCTCTGCAACGGGTATCAGGATTAACGTTTGCCTCAGCAAGGATACGGTCAGCACTAACTCTGCCGATTCCATAGATATAAGTCAAACCAATCTCAACACGTTTTTCTCTTGGTAAATCTACACCTGCAATACGAGCCATGTGTGTTTACACCTCCATATAGATTTCTTTGTTAATAGTAAGGAATTCCAAAGACCCATGCAGCTGCGGTTTCCCGCCCTGAAATGTGTGCATACACCTTTTTCTTCCTATAGTAATGATTGCTTAGCAATCCCAGCCACAATCTGCTGCATCCTCTCGGTATGTAAGGACTGCGCAACAGACCACGCGCGTTCGCGTTATATTATGAACAGCACATTCTCATGCGCTGCAGCCGCACATAATTTTTCAAACAAAGTGGAAATTAACCCTGTCTCTGTTTGTGCTTAGGGTTTTCACAGATGATTCTGATGCTTCCCTTTCTTTTGATAACTTTGCACTTCTCGCAAATAGGTTTAACTGATGATCTTACCTTCACAGCATAATCCTCCTTTCTACTTGCCTGCGCCCCGGAAAACCTGTTTCCATGGGTATTTCTCTTTTCTTTCTGCTAAACAGCATAATATGCCCTTGTTTTCACAAAAGCGTCCATTTAGCATTTTAGCATAGAGAATCCGAAAAATCAACTACTTTTCTCGAATTTTCTCCTTATTTATCTCTCCAGATAATTCTGCCCTTTGTCAGATCATATGGAGACATCTCAATCGTAACCTTATCACCTGGTAAGATACGAATGAAATTCATTCTTAATTTGCCGCTGATATGCGCCAGTACCTGATGGCCATTCTCAAGCTGCACCTGAAACATTGCGTTTGGAAGCTTTTCCAAAATTGTTCCTTCTACTTCAATTACATCTGCCTTTGACATTTTCTTTCCTCCTGCTAAATCAATCTTTTCTGGTTAATATATATTGCTCATAAGCCTTAATCAGCTTTGCTGCTTTTGCATTTTCTGTAAGCCCCGGGTTATTTACTGCTTCTAAGACTTCCTGCGGAAGCTTTTTTACAAGCTGTACATGTTTGTAGCTTTTCTTTCTCGGCCGGTCACAGGTTCTTGTGGTTCCATTTACAAGATAGACGAATTTTTCATCCTGTGACTGCACTACATAGTACTGATTCCGGTCGTGACCTGCCTTTACTCTTGCCAGATACATTCTCTTTCCTCCTCTGTCAATGTAAGGATTTCCGGTCTTCCTTCTGTAATCAAAATGGTGTTTTCATAATGTGCAGATAAGGAACCATCGTAGGTTACTACTGTCCATTCATCATCCATCCATTCCACATCCGGGCTTCCGGCATTTATCATCGGCTCAACTGCCAATGTCATTCCTGCCTTCAGCTTCAGTCCTCTTCTCCACTGACGGAAATTCGGAATCTCCGGTTCCTCATGAAGATGGGTTCCAATGCCATGCCCTACCAGATCATATACAACTCCGTAGCCGTAACTTTCTGCATAATCTCCAATTGCTCCTGAGATTTCATAAAGCCTTCTTCCGGCTCTTGCATACTGCATTCCCTGGAAAAAGCTTTCCCGGGTTCTTTCTATTAAAAGAGCAGCCTCTTTACTGATTTCACCAACTCCATGGGTTCTTGCCGCATCGGAATGATATCCCTTATAGATAAGACCGGTATCAAGGCTTACGATATCGCCTTCCTTAATAATATGGTCTTTTCTTGGAATTCCATGAACAACTTCGTCATTGACCGATACACAGACGGATGCCGGATAGCCCTGATAATTCAGAAAATTCGGTTCGCAGCCAAGGCTGCGGATGGTCTCTTCTCCGATTTTATCAATCTCCCATGTGCTGATTCCAGGTTTGATTGCACGTTCCAGTTCCTGATGTACTTTAGCAAGATACTTTCCTGCCTGACGCATCAGCTCTATTTCTTCTGCTGATTTAATCGTAACCGACATTATTTACGCTCCTAAGATTGTAACGATGGCTTTGAATACTTCATCCATCGGCTGTGTTCCGTCTACAGATTTTAAAATGCCCTGATTCTTATAATAATCAATCAATGGCTGTGTCTGCTCATGATATACTTTTAATCTCTTCTGAACTGTCTCTGGCTTATCATCTTCACGCAATACGATTTCGCTGCCACAACGGTCACAGATTCCTTCTACCTTTGGTGGAATGGAAATAAGATGATAGGTTGCTCCACAATTTAAGCAGGCTCTTCTGCCGCTCATACGATTTACGATATTTTCGTCTGGAACATCTACATCAATTGCATAGTCCATCTTCTCGTTTATTTTACCAAGTGCTGCATCCAATGCTTCTGCCTGAGGAATGGTTCTTGGAAAACCGTCCAGTACGAAGCCGTTCTTGCAGTCATCCTGCTGTATTCTGTCCATTACCAGATCACAGGTTAATTCATCCGGAACTAAAGCTCCCTGGTCCATATACTGTTTTGCTTTCTTGCCTAATTCTGTTCCGTTTTTGATATTTGCACGGAAAATATCTCCTGTTGAGATGTGTGGAATAGAATATTTATCTGCAATCTGTTTTGCCTGTGTACCTTTACCAGCACCCGGCGCTCCTAACATAATAATTTTCATATAAAGAAAACCTCCTGTTTACCTTCTTCTTTGCAAGCTAATCTGCTTTTTCTTCTATAAACAACTTTAGTGCACCACAGGAGACGCTGCATTTGCAGCACCCCCTTCTGGTACACATTAGTCATTCAAAAATCCTTTATAGTAACGAACTAACATCTGGGATTCGATCTGTTTAATTGTCTCGATAACAACACCTACGATAATGATGATAGATGTTCCACCGAAAGATACGTTTGCTTTAAATACTCCATTGAAGAAGATTGGAATAACTGCAACAATGGATAAGCCTGCCGCACCGATAAAGACAATGTAATTTAAAATCCGATTCAGATAATCGCTGGTTGGTTTTCCAGGTCTGATACCCGGGATAAATCCACCCTGTCTCTTCATGTTGTTCGCAATCTCCAGCGGATTGAATGTAATGGATGTATAGAAGTATGCAAATGCAATAATCAATACAAGATATACAGCCAAACCAATGCTGTAGATTGGCTCCTGTGGGTTGCACCAGTTAGACTGGGATAATCCCTTTAAAATCTTACTGCCAATTCCTGTTCCATTGCCCTTTCCTAAGAGAGACGCAATAACAACCGGGAACTGCATTAAAGACTGTGCGAAGATAACCGGGATAACTCCACCGGTATTTACTTTCAGAGGAATATGCGTAGACTGACCGCCTACCTGTTTTCTCCCCTGAATTTTCTTCGAATATTGTACCGGAATCTTTCTCTGAGCTGCCTGAAGGACAACGACAAAGACAACGGTTACTAAAATGATTGCTGCGATAATTACTACTGCAAGAACTGCTTTTGCAGGAATCTTTCCTTTTACAAACTGCTCATACAGTGTTCCAAAATCGCTAGGAATTCGTGAAATAATGTTGATTACAAGTACGATAGAAATACCGTTTCCAACACCCTTTTCCGTAATTCTCTCACCAATCCACATAAGTACTGCAGAACCTGCTGTCAAGGTTACAATTACCTGAAGAACCGTAAGCCATCCTTTATCGGTCAGATAACCGCTTCTGGAGAATCCGATTGCCATTGCAATTGCTTCGATTAAAGCCAGAGCAACAGTCACATAACGTGTAATCTCTGCAATTTTCTTTCTTCCTTCTTCGCCGTCACGCTGCATCTCTTCCAGTTTTGGAATTGCAATCGTCAACAGCTGCATGATGATGGAAGATGTGATATATGGTGTGATATTCAATGCAAAGACGGACATCTGTAAGAATGAACCGCCTGTTACTGCATCGAAAAAGTTAAACGCATCACTACTCTGATTAGCAAACCAGTCTGCAAACACATTCCGGTCAACACCCGGAATCGGTAACTGTGAACCGATTCGGATGATAATCAGCATAAAAAAGGTAAATAAAATTCTATTTCTAATATCTTTTACTTTAAATGCGTTACGAACTGTATCAAACATTAGATCACCTCAGCTTTTCCACCAAGAGCCTCGATTTTTTCTTTTGCGCTTGCGCTGAATGCATTAGCCTGAACTGTGAGCTTCTTAGTAAGTTCGCCGTTTCCAAGGATCTTAACTCCATCTCTTGGATTCTTTACGATACCTTTTTCCAGTAAAGTTTCAACAGATACTACTGCATCGTTGTCAAATACTTCAAGAGCAGATACATTGATTCCAACGATAGTCTTGGAATTAATACATTTGAAACCTCTCTTCGGTAATCTTCTGTATAAAGGCATCTGGCCACCTTCAAAGCCTGGTCTTGGAGCTCCGGAACGAGCTTTCTGTCCCTTGTGTCCTTTACCAGCGGTCTTACCGTTTCCTGAACCGTGACCACGGCCTCTTCTGAAATTATCACTATGCTTAGAACCTAATGCCGGCTGTAAATTGGATAAATCCATTTCTGGCACCTCCTTATCTCTATAATTAGATTTCTTCTACTTTCACTAAATGTCTTACCTGCTGAATCATTCCTCTAACAGCTTTGTTATCCGGACGTTCAACTGATGCGCCAATTTTCTTAAGACCTAATGCTTCTACTGTCTTTTTATTCTTTGGCACTGCACCGATAGTAGATTTTACGAGTGTAATTTTTAAATTTGCCATTTCTTATTCCTCCTTAACCTACTACTTCTTCTACAGATAATCCACGAAGTTTTGCAACTTCTTCCGGGGATTTCAGTTTGCTTAAAGCATCGATAGTAGCAAGTACTACGTTCTGCTTATTGTTGGAACCAAGAGATTTTGTACGAATATTCTCGATTCCTGCCAGCTCACATACGTTACGAGCCGGACCGCCTGCGATAACACCGGTACCTTCTGGAGCTCTCTTTAATAAAACAGATGCACCAGTATGTTTTCCGCTGATATCATGAGTAATACTATTGTTCTCATCTAATTTTACAGTGATAAGTTTTTTCATAGCATCTTCTTTTCCTTTGCGGATTGCTTCAGGAATTTCAGTTGCTTTTCCAAGTCCTGCGCCCACATGACCATTGCCGTCACCAACAACAACAAGAGCTGTGAAACGCATGTTACGTCCACCTTTTACAACTTTCGTAACGCGCTTGATTGATACCACTTTTTCTGTTAATTCTAATTGACTAGCATCAATAATTGTACGTTTCATGTACTGTTTTCCTCCTTATTAGAATTCTAATCCAGCTTCTCTTGCTGCGTCAGCTAATGCTTTTACTTTTCCGGAATATATGAAACCGCCTCTATCAAAGACAACTGTTGTAATACCTTTTTCTAATGCTTTCTTTGCAATTGCAGTACCAACCTGTGCTGCTGCATCAACGTTATTAGTCTTCTCGCAAGCTGCTTTTACATCTTTATCCATTGTAGATGCTGCTACGAGGGTATTGCCAACTGTATCGTCAATAATCTGAGCGTACATATGATTATTACTTCTAAACACAGCTAAACGTGGTCTCTCTGCTGTTCCAGCCAGGCGATTACGCAGTCTTCTATGTTTATTTTCACGAGCTGCTGTTCTTGATTCTTTATTAACCATCTCTCGTCACTCCTTTAATTATTTCTTACCAGTTTTACCAACTTTACGTCTAATAACTTCATCAGCATATTTGATACCTTTTCCTTTGTAAGGTTCAGGTCTTCTCTTATCTCTGATTTCAGCTGCGTACTGGCCAACTTTTTCTTTATCGATACCTTTGATGATAATCTTGTTACCATCTACTGTAGACTCTAATCCTTCTGGATCTTCCATCTCTACCGGATGAGAATATCCAAGGTTTAATGTAAGTTTCTTTCCTGCTTTAGATGCTCTGTAACCTACACCATTTACTTCAAGTTCTTTGGTAAATCCATCTGTTACACCAACAACCATGTTGTGAATCAGTGTTCTTGTTAATCCGTGTAAGGATTTCATTTTCTTCAAATCATTTGGTCTTGTAACGGTTACTTCAGAACCTTCTACTTTGATTTCCATCTCGGATGGTAATACTCTGCTTAATGTTCCTTTTGGACCCTTTACAGTCACCTGATTATTTTCTGCTAATTCCACAGTAACACCTGCTGGAATTGCGATTGGCATTCTTCCAATTCGTGACATGCCCGTACCTCCTGTATAATTTGTGGTTTATTGTTACCTGCGCTATGCCTTAAGAATATACTCTTAAGGTAGTTCTGCTCGCTAACTTCGCGCTGCACCCCAAAGGGCTTGCGCTCAGTAATCTCACAGAACGGCTTTCACACTAGCCTCAATCTTCGCCTGCGGCTCGATTTCATCAAGTGTTCAATGCCTACCAAACAAATGCTAATACTTCGCCACCAACCTGAAGCTTTCTAGCCTCTTTGTCAGTGATGATTCCCTGGTTTGTGGAAAGAATTGCGATTCCAAGTCCACCAAGTACCTTAGGAAGATTATCTTTACCAGCGTATACACGAAGTCCTGGTTTAGAAATTCTCTTCAGTCCGGTAATAATCTTTTCATTCTTATCTGCACCATATTTTAAGGTTACACGAATGGTCTTAAAGATTCCATCTTCAATGATGTCATATTTTGCAATGTATCCTTCTCTTACTAAAATGTCTGCGATTGCCACTTTGATTTTAGAAGCCGGGATATCAACTGTATCATGTTTTGCAGTGTTTGCATTACGGATTCTTGTAAGCATATCTGCAATTGGATCACTTGTCATTGTCATGATGTGTCTGCCTCCTATTATTCTTCTCTTTCTTTGTTGTAGATGTTCTCCGTCAAGTTCGACCTACGCCACAAGGGCTTCGGTCTCACTCAATTTAAGAGAATGGCTTTACAGCCTACCAGCTTGCTTTCTTTACGCCCGGAATCTGACCTTTGTAAGCCAGTTCACGGAAGCAAACTCTACAGATTCCATATTTTCTTAAATATGCATGTGGACGACCACAGATTCTGCAACGATTGTATTCTCTAGAAGAGAATTTCTGTTTACGCTGCTGTTTTACTTTCATAGAAGTCTTTGCCATTTAAATTCCCTCCTGTCTTATTTAGCGAATGGCATATTGAATAATGTCAATAATTCGCGTGCTTCTTCGTCTGTCTTTGCAGTTGTTACGAAAATAATATCCATTCCTCTTACTTTATCAACCTTATCGAATTCAATTTCAGGGAAAATGATCTGCTCTTTGATACCAAGAGCGTAGTTACCTCTACCGTCGAAAGCGTTCGGATTAACTCCTCTGAAGTCACGTACTCGTGGTAAAGCTAAGTTTACCAGACGGTCTACGAACTCATACATCTTCTCGCCTCTTAAAGTAACTTTACATCCGATCGGCATTCCTTCTCTTAACTTGAAGTTAGCGATGGAATTCTTTGCCTTTGTAGTAACTGGTTTCTGACCGGAAATTGTTTCCATATCTTTCATAGCTGACTCTAAGATTTTAGCGTTTTCTTTTGCTTCACCAACACCCATGTTGATAACAATCTTAGAAAGCTTTGGTACTTCCATAATGTTTTTATAGCCGAACTTTTTGGTCATTGCATCAATGATCTCGTTCTGGTACTGATCTTTAAGTCTACTCAACTTGCTGCTCCTCCTCTCTTACGATTAATCGATTACATCACCTGTAGATTTTGCATAACGTACTTTCTTATCTCCATCCATTTTGAAACCTACACGGGTAGCTTTTCCTTTGTGAAGATACATTACGTTAGAAGCATCAATAGGTCCTTCCTGATGGATGATTCCACCCTGCTGGTTAGCCATGCTTGGTTTTGCATGTTTTGTTACCATATTGATACCTTCAACAAGTAAAGTATTGTTTTTCTTATTTACAGCAATTACTTTGCCTTCTTTGTCTTTGTCTTTTCCAGCGATTACCTTTACAGTATCACCTTTTTTAATTTTCAAGCTTGCCATTTTCGGGTACCTCCTACAATACTTCCGGAGCCAGAGAAACAATTTTCATAAACTGTTTTTCACGAAGCTCTCTTGCTACTGGTCCAAAAATACGAGTTCCTCTTGGGGTTTTATCATCTTTGATAATAACTGCAGCGTTTTCATCGAATTTGATATAAGAGCCATCTTTACGACGAGCACCTTTTACTGTACGAACAACGACTGCCTTTACAACGTCACCTTTTTTAACAACGCCGCCTGGTGTTGCATCTTTAACAGTAGCTGTAATTACATCACCAATATTTGCATATCTTCTGGTTGAACCGCCCATAACACGGATGCACAGCAATTCTTTTGCTCCAGTGTTATCAGCAACCTTAAGTCTGGTTTCCTGTTGTACCATGCCGGTAGCCTCCTTCTATTATTTTGCTCTTTCCATAATCTCTACAAGTCTCCATCTCTTATCTTTAGAGAGTGGTCTTGTTTCCATTACTCTGACGGTATCACCGATTTTACACTCGTTGTTCTCATCATGAGCTTTTAATTTGTATGTCTTCTTTACGATCTTGTTATATAATGCATGTCTTACGTTATCTTTAACAGCAACAACAATGGTCTTATCCATTTTATCACTTACAACAACGCCTACACGTGTTTTTCTAAGATTTCTTTCTTCCACGACGAATCTCCTTTCATTTATGATTGCCTGTTTGCCTGCTTAAGCAGGTATGATTCTTTTGAAATTATTCAGCAACTTTTTCTTTCTGAGTAATAACGGTCTGGATTCTGGCAATATTCTTTCTAACTTCTTTGATTCTGCTCGTGTTATCCAGCTGATTTGTTGCGTTCTGGAATCTCAAATTGAAAAGTTCTTTTTTAGCTTCAACCAACTGCATTTTTAAATCAGCAGCGGACTGTGTGTTTAATTCTTCTAAATATTTACTAGTTTTCATTTGATTCACCGCCTTCTAAGTCTGCACGAGAAACCACTTTGCATTTACAAGGTAATTTGTGTGTAGCAAGACGTAATGCCTCTTTTGCAACCTCATCAGATACATCAGAGATTTCAAATAATACACGTCCTGGTTTTACTACAGCTACCCAGTACTCTAAAGTTCCTTTTCCGGAACCCATACGGGTTTCTGCTGGTTTTGCAGTTACTGGTTTGTCTGGGAAAATTTTAATCCAGACACGGCCACCACGCTTGATATATCTTGTCATAGCAATACGGGCTGCCTCAATCTGATTGGAACGAATCCAGCATGGTTCAAGTGCTACGATACCGTAGGAACCATTTGTAATTTTATTTCCTCTCATCGCTTTTCCGGCCATAGAACCACGGAACTGTTTACGATGTTTTACTCTCTTAGGCATTAACATTACTGAACTCCTCCTTCCTTATTTCCTTTTGTAGGAAGTACTTCTCCTTTATAAATCCAAACTTTAACACCGACTTTACCGTATGTGGTGTCTGCTTCAGCAAATCCATACTCGATATCTGCTCTTAATGTCTGAAGTGGAATAGTTCCTTCTGAATAGAACTCGGTACGAGCCATATCAGCTCCGCCAAGACGTCCGGATACGGATGCCTTAATACCCTTTGCTCCAGCTTTCATACATCTTCCCATGCAGGATTTCATCGCTCTACGGAAGGAAACACGGTTCTCTAACTGAAGTGCAATGTTCTCAGCTACTAACTGAGCATCTTTGTCTGGTCTCTTTACTTCTTTGATATCTACAACAAGTTTCTTGTCTGTAAATTTCTGTAATTCAGCTTTTACTTTCTCGATTTCAGCTCCGCCTTTACCGATTACAACGCCCGGCTTAGCTGTGTAAAGGATAACCTTTACTCTGTCGGATGCTCTTTCGATTTCAATCTTAGAAACACCTGCAGCATATAATTTCTTTTTCAGAAATGTTCTGATGTTATAGTCTTCTACTAAGAAATCAGCAAAATCAGATTCTGCGTACCATTTGGAATCCCAGTCTTTGATAACGCCGACTCTTAAGCCATGAGGATTAACCTTCTGTCCCATGTTTGCCCTCCTATCTTTCATTCAGCACAATTGTTAAGTGGCTTGTTCTCTTCTCGATTCTGTAAGCTCTACCCTGTGCTCTTGGTCTGATTCTCTTCATTGTTGGTCCTTTGTTTGCGTAGCACTCCTCAACATAAAGGTTTTCTGTGCTCATTCCGTTATTGTTCTCTGCATTTGCAATAGCAGATTTTAATAACTTCTCTATTACGCTTGATGCGTATCTTGGATTGTAAGTTACAATCGCAAGTGCTGTCTCAACATCTTTACCGCGGATAGCATCTAATACGAAACAAGCTTTCTGAACTGACATTCTTGCATAAGACAACTTTGCGGAAGGTCTAGTATCTTTTACTGCATTTCTTTCTCTCTTAATCTGACTTCTATGTCCTTTTGCCATGAGTGAAACCTCCTTTCAAAATTCTATTTATCTAACGCCTGATTTCTTCTCGTCTTTTCCATGGCCTCTGTAAGTTCTTGTTGCTACGAACTCACCGAGTTTGTGTCCAACCATATCCTCTGTGACATATACAGGAACATGTTTTCTTCCGTCATGAACAGCAATTGTATGTCCAACGAAGGATGGGAAAATTGTGGAACGACGTGACCATGTCTTGATAACTGATTTATCATTTGCTGCGTTCATAGCATCTACTTTTTTCAGTAAGCTTTCGTCTGCAAATGGTCCTTTTTTAAGTGATCTTGCCATTTTATTTCCTCCTATCTACTATTTAATAGCTCTGCCGTCTCTTCTTCTTACGATTAACTTGTTAGAAGCTTTTTTCTTCTTACGTGTCTTAAGTCCAAGAGCAGGTTTGCCCCAAGGTGTACATGGACCTGGACGTCCAACTGGTGCCTTACCTTCTCCACCACCGTGTGGATGGTCATTCGGGTTCATAACAGAACCGCGGACTGTCGGGCGGATACCCATGTGACGTTTACGTCCTGCTTTACCGATATTTACAAGGTTGTGGTCACCGTTACCGATTACACCAATGGATGCACGGCAGTTCAGAGGAACCATTCTCATTTCTCCTGAAGGAAGACGAAGTGTTGCGTATTTTCCTTCTTTAGCCATCAACTGTGCGCTGTTACCTGCAGAACGTACTAACTGTCCGCCCTTGCCAGCGTATAACTCAATGTTGTGTACCTGGGTACCTACCGGAATGTTCTCCAGTGGTAAGCAGTTTCCAACTCTTACTTCTGCTTCTGCTCCGTTCATAACAGTCATTCCGTCTGTTAATCCTTCTGGAGCAAGGATATATGCTTTCTCGCCATCTGCATAACTGATTAAAGCGATGTTAGCTGTTCTGTTTGGATCGTACTCGATTCCGATTACAGTTGCCGGGATACCATCTTTTCTTCTCTTGAAGTCGATGATTCTGTATTTTCTTCTGTTTCCACCACCCTGGTGTCTTACTGTAATTTTACCCTGATTGTTACGACCGGAGTTCTTCTTTAAAGAAGTTGTAAGGGATTTCTCAGGAGTCTTCTTTGTGATTTCAGAGAAATCAGATCCAGTCATATTTCTTCTGGAAGGTGTATATGGGTTATATGTCTTAATTCCCATTGTTTTTCTCCTTTCAATAAATAAGTTTATTATCGCACTTTTCTGTGCCTAGTTGAGTTTCCCGGATTTTACAGTCCGGAGAAAATCTCGATATCTGCACTATCTTCTGTTAACTGAACGATAGCTTTCTTTGTTTTCGCAGTTTTTCCAACTACAGCACCACGTCTTTTGTTCTTGCCTTCCTGGTTCATTGTGTTAACCTTGGCAACCTTAGCGCCTTCGAACATTTTCTCAACTGCTTCTTTAATCATGGTTTTGTTAGCTTCCGGATGTACTAAGAAAGTATATTTCTTTTCTCCCATAGCTGCCATACTCTTCTCAGTTACTACTGGTTTGAGGATTACATCATAATACTGTACGTTTGCCATTATGCATACACCTCCTCGATTTTTTCAACAGCAGCCTTTGTTGCTACTACTGTGTCATATTTCAATACATCAAATACGTTCATTTCGCTGGTCTGTGTTGTCTTAACAGTTGCAATGTTTGCAGCGGATTTGATTACGTTTGTATCCATATCGCCTAAAATAACTAATGCTTTGTCTGCTTTCAGATTGTTCATAACCTCTGCGAATTTCTTTGTTTTGATTTCGTCTAATTTCAGCTCATCAACAACGATGAATTTATTTTCCTGAACTTTAGATGTTAAAACAGATTTTAAAGCTGCTCTCTTTTCTTTCTTGTTTAATTTGAAAGAATAGTCTCTTGGTACTGGAGCGAATACTGTACCACCGCCAGTCCACTGTGGAGATCTTGTTGAACCCTGTCTTGCATGACCAGTTCCTTTCTGTCTCCAAGGTTTTCTTCCGCCACCGGATACTTCAGAACGTGTCTTAGCTTTCTGAGTTCCCTGACGATTGTTAGCTAACTGCTGAACTACTGCCATGTGTACCAGATGTTCGTTAATCTCTACACCGAACACAGCATCGTTTAAGTCCATATTGCCAACTTCTTTGCCTTCCATATTATAAACAGATACTTTAGCCATCTGTGTGTTCCTCCTTTCTTAAATGCACTATTTTGCTGCTTTTACTGATTCTTTGATTGTTACTAAAGCTTTCTTAGGTCCTGGAACAGCACCTTTGATTAAAAGCAGGTTGTTCTCTGCGTCTACTCTTACAACTTCAAGGTTCTGAGTTGTAATCTTAACGCTTCCCATATGTCCTGGCATTCCTTTGCCCTTGAATACACGGCTAGGTGTAGAACAGGAACCATTGGAACCCTGATGACGATGGAATTTAGAACCGTGAGCCATAGGTCCTCTATGCTGACCAAGTCTCTTAATAGCGCCCTGGAATCCTTTACCTTTAGAAATTGCAGTTGCGTCTACATGATCGCCTTCTGCAAAGATATCTGCTTTGATTTCATCTGCAAGATTATAATCAGCTGCATTTTCAAGCTTGAACTCTCTTACAAATCTCTTTCCAGACACACCAGCTTTTTTGAAATGTCCCATTTCAGCTTTGTTTACGCCATGTCTGTTTCTGATTTCTTTCTTACCGTTGGCATCTTTGTTCACAACTTTTTCTTTCTTGTCAACAAAACCAACCTGTACTGCACTGTATCCGTCGTTTTCAACAGTTTTAATCTGTGTTACTACACAAGGACCAGCCTGTAATACAGTTACCGGCACTAATACGCCGTCTGCATTGAAGATTTGAGTCATTCCGACTTTTGTTGCTAAAATTGCTTTCTTCATTATCTTTCCTCCTGTTTTTTCTACAGCGGAACGGTTTCCCGTTCATCCTAGAAAGCCTTGCGGCCCCTCAGGATTTACTACTTGTTTTGACTTTATTTCATTTTGATATCGATGTAGACACCAGCTGGCATTTCTAATCTTGATAATGCATCAACTGTTTTCTGTGTCGGAGCAATGATATCAATCAGTCTCTTATGAGTTCTCTGCTCGAACTGTTCTCTGGAATCTTTGTACTTGTGTACTGCTCTAAGAATGGTAACTACCTCTTTCTTAGTTGGCAGCGGCACCGGTCCGCTCACCTGTGATCCATTTTTCTTTACAGTCTCGATGATTTTTTTTGCTGATGAATCTACTAATTCGTGATCATAAGCTTTCAATGTGATTCTCATTACTTGACTTGCCATAAAAAAAGTCGCCTCCTTTTCGCACTTTAATTCAGTACGACAAGCGGTGACTGTACACTTCTCCGTGTGTGTCATAAGCTTTACACACGTTGTTTCTACCTCTGTAGACCATATTCGTGATACAGTGACTTGTCGCCAGTTTCCTAACTTGACATTCGCTCCACGGAAAACCTGCCACAGTGGGCAGCAACCTCACGCTTCTACGCTATCAATGTCACAGCAAGGATTAGTATACACGACAGGTTACGCTTTTGCAATACTTTTTTTAGAAAAATTGTATTTTTTTGTGTACAATCCATTTCCTATCTTTTTTACGGTATTTTTCACTTCTGCCTTGTTTTTTCATTATAAAAAGCTGTTTACTTGCCGGCATCCTTTTGCCATTGCAAATAAACAGCTTTTCTTTTCTATTATAATTCTATGCTCTTGTCAGCAACGTCTGCAAATTCTTTCTGCATTTCCTCGCTTGGTGCTTTGGTGCAAAGACTCACAATTACGATACAGATTAAACTTAAGAAGAATCCTACCAGAAGGGAATAGATTCCGGTTCCGGTTCCAAGTGTTACCATGGCACCGTCTGCGTTTTTCATCAAAGGAATATAATCCCAGATGATAACTACCAGACCGCCGGATATAATTCCTGCAATTGCTCCCGGTTTGTTCGTACGCTTCCAGAACAGGGATAATACTACCAGTGGTCCAAATGCAGCGCCAAATCCTGCCCATGCATTGGATACCAGTCCCATAATGGAGTTGTTCGGATTCAGTGCAATAATATAAGCAATAATCGCAACTACCACTACGGTAATACGACTGACCATAAGAACCTTTTTATCACTTGCTTCTTTATTTACTACACCTTTGTATATATCTTCTGATACGGAAGATGCGGTTACTAAAAGCTGTGAATCTGCAGTAGACATAATTGCTGCAAGGATTCCGCACAGGAAGATTCCCGCAACAAACGGCAACGCATACTGCTTCGTAAACAAATGTGTAATCATATTAATGAATACATTTTCCGCAGAATCTGCCCCGGCGCTTCCAAGCACTTCCGGATACAGGTACGCTCTTCCAACCACACCGATGATGCAGGCAAAGGTTAAGGATAATGCTACCCAGACAATTGCAATACCTTTGGATTTATTTAATTCTTTCTGGCTCTTTACCGCCATAAATCTGGTCAGGATATGAGGCATTCCGCAATATCCCAATCCCCATGCGAGCTGTGAAATAATATCGATGGCACGATATGGCTCTCCACCATTCTGCCAGAGGCTCATATAGGAATCGCTTCCTCCTGCTACTCCGCTGGCATCTAAAAGTTCTCTTAATCCGCCATTGCCACTTACCACCGCATATGCCATCAGAGGCACTGCAAGAAGTGCAACCAGCATCAGCATTCCCTGGATAAAGTCTGTTACACATACTGCCATAAAACCTCCCATGAAGGTATACAGTAAAATAACAACTGCACCGATGGTTAAAGCTATAGTATAATCAACACCGGTTACTGCATGGAACAATTTTCCGCCTGCTGCAAATGCAGATGCAGTATATACCAGGAAGAATACGACTATTACTATAGAAGAAATACACAACAACACATTCTTCTTATCATGGAAACGATTCTGGAAATACTCCGGTAAAGTCAGGGAGTTATTGGCACGGATGGTATATCTGCGCAGTCTTCCGGAAATAAATATCCAATTGCAGACCGTTCCAATAAACAGTCCAATAGCAATCCATGCCTGACCGGTTCCAAATGCATATACCGCACCCGGAAGTCCCATCAGAAGCCATCCGCTCATATCAGATGCCTGTGCGCTTAATGCTGCCACCCAGCCGCTTAAGCCTCTTCCTCCAAGAAAATAATCTTCTGAATTCTTTGTACTTTTCATATATTTCGCACCTATGGCAATCATCACACCCATATATACCACAAATGCCGCAAGAATCCACAGCACGTTACTGTTAAACATAAAATGTCCTCCTCTTAAATTACTTAATATTTAGAATAGCAATTGTTTGTTTTGTTGTAAAGTCTTATTTTATTTTGCCGATATTATTTATATAGAAGATTCTCATAAACGGCATATGTGAAAATGGATTTTCACAGAACTTTTCAAGGAGGAAAAGATATGAATCTCAAACTCGAAAACTCACTTGTGGTTCTTTCCCAACGCAAGAAGGAACAGGGGCTCCCGCAGCGACCTACCAAAAAAGAACGGAACCAGGAGCTGACCCAGGAGGAACGCCTGTTACAGCATTATCAGGAACAGATTTCCCAGATGCATGAAAGTAATTTCCAGCAGGAGCTTCAGGCAAAATTAGATTCCGGTCAGGAATTAACTCCGGAGGAAGAACAGTATTTAGAAAAAGTCAATCCGGATGCCCTAAAAGAACATGAAAAGCTAAAGGAAGAAGTGGCAGCTTACCGCAAACAGCTTCAAAACTGCCGTACCAAAAAGGACGTTGAAAAGCTAAAACTCTATAAAATGGGGCAGTTTATGTCTGAAGTTAAGACAGTTTCCAATGACCCCCATATTCCAAAAGCCAAGAAAAAGGCTATGTTAGAGCAGATTTTAAAGCGTACCTATGCCATTGAAAAAGAACACAATGATTATACCAAGACGCCGGAATATCAGACAAAACCGGACAAAGAGCCTTACGAAGATGTAAGTCCAGCCGATAAGGACAAAAGTTCTGCCGATTCAACCGATGCAACGACATCCGATTCTACCGATAATGCAGAAATCTCTTCCGGTTCAGATTCTGCCGAAGAGTCTGTGGGTGGAGCGGATGATGGCTCAGATAAGCACACTGCCAATTTGGTCAAAGCAGAGCATGACGATAAGTCTGGTGAAGAACCTGTCACTGCTCAGTCTGTACGACGCGAAATTAATATCCATCTTTCCGGGCTACGCAAAAAAGCAGCTCATATTGATGCCAGCGTGTAAGGCAGATGGGGATTTCTTCTTATTTTATTGTTTACAGATATCAGGAAAACAGATAGAATGATATGATATAGGTGATTCGATGATATTTTTAAGGTTTTTGAGAGAAAGATGATTTCATTCTGTCAACGACCTGAATACAATACATCTGCATTACCTTATATAATATAATGAATACAAAAGGGGGAGACATTTTATGCAATGTCAATCATGCGGAACACAATATCCAGATAACTTTAGAACCTGCCCGAACTGCGGTGCACCGGCTCCAATGCCAAACCAGCGTCCATACAACGGACAGCCAAATCCTTATAATGGACAGCCCCAATTTAATAACGCTCAGCAGAACCCTTATAATGGACAGCCTCAGTTTAACAATGCTCAGCAGAACCCTTATAATGGACAGCCTCAGTTTAACAATGCTCAGCAGAACCCTTATAATGGACAGCCTCAGTTTAACAATGCTCAGCAATATCCTTATGGCAATCCATACGCTGCACCGAATCAGGTTCCACAGGGAATGAGTAAACACGATTTCTATCATTCTCCACTCTGCAAGAAATACAGAGGAAATATTATTGCTTCTTCTGTTATCATTTATATATGTGTAGGAATTAATCTGCTTCTTATTGCTTTTTTACATAATTATACCTCACTGATTGATGCTGCAATTATGCTCGGACTCGGACTTGCTATTCATCTTGCGCAGAGCCGTGTATGCTCCATTTTACTTTGTGTCTATGGCGTCATTAATACCATTTTCGTATTCCTTTCGTCGGGAGAGTTTGGCGGATGGCTGATTCTTGTGGCAGCAATTTATGCTATTGTGGCAACTTTCCAGTATCAGGGTGCTTGGAATAAATATAGCAAGAGTGGTCAGATTCCTTATTAAAATATATCAATATAAGTGATTAAATTTAATCATACACAAATGTACTTTTTTGTGTTAGTATTACCAAAGACATTTGAAAAAGGCTATGAAAAGGAATAGTAACTGTCAGGAATTCTCTCAGAAAGCCGCCGGTTGATGCAAGACGGCAGAAGGAATACAGTGAACTCGCCTTGAAGCTGCCGGCTGAACCCTATAGTAGGTCGCGACGGACTCCCACCGTTACCCGGGAATGGCATGATAGTGCTAATGAGTGCATGTAACAACATGAAATAGAGTGGTACCGCGAAAGTTTTCTTTCGTCTCTATGATTCATCTTCGAATGATAGAGACGGAAGATTTTTTTACGCGAATAACACTGCAACATAATCAGAATATTTTTTTGGAGGTTCAATATGAAAGGATACGAAAAATATCAGCGTGCATATTTTATGCCGCCTGAATGTACTTATGACTGGGTAAAGAAGGATTATATCGACAAGCCGCCTATCTGGTGCTCCGTTGATTTACGTGATGGCAACCAGGCTCTGATTGAGCCGATGAGCTTAGAAGAAAAGCTGCAGTTCTTTGAAATGCTGGTTAAAATTGGTTTCAAAGAAATTGAAGTCGGTTTCCCTGCTGCTTCCGAGACAGAATACAACTTTATGCGCGCCTTAATCGACCGCAATATGATTCCGGACGATGTTACCGTCCAGGTTCTGACCCAGGCAAGAGAGCATATCATCAAGAAAACCTTTGAAGCGGTAAAAGGTGCTCCGCACGCAGTCATTCATCTTTACAATTCTACCTCTGTTGCACAGCGTGAGCAGGTATTTAAAAAGAGCAAAGAGGAAGTAAAACAGATTGCCATTGACGGGGCAAAGCTTTTGAATAAACTGGCTTCTGAGACCGAAGGAAACTTCTCCTTTGAATACAGCCCGGAAAGTTTCCCGGGAACTGAAGTGGACTATGCCGTGGAAGTCTGCAACGCAGTACTTGATGTATGGCAGCCAAAGGCTTCTAATAAGGCAATCATTAATATTCCAACCACTGTTGAAAATGCAATGCCGCATGTATTTGCCACTCAGGTAGAATACATTCACAAGCATTTGAAATATCGTGATGCCGTAACACTTTCCCTGCATCCACACAACGACCGTGGCTGCGGTGTCTGTGACGCAGAGCTTGGTATTCTTGCCGGAGCCGACCGTATCGAAGGAACTCTTTTCGGTAATGGAGAGCGTACCGGTAATGTAGATATCATCACACTTGCCATGAACATGTTCTCACACGGCGTTGATCCGAAGCTTAACTTCTCCAACCTGCCTGCAATCCGTGAGAAATATGAAAATTTTACCAGAATGCACGTTTACGAACGTCAGCCATATGCCGGTGATCTGGTATTTACCGCTTTCTCCGGTTCCCATCAGGATGCCATTGCCAAAGGTATGGCATGGCGTGAAGAGAAAAAACTCAACGAGTGGTCTGTTCCTTATCTGCCGGTTGACCCAATGGATGTGGGAAGAACTTACGATTCCGACGTTATCCGTATCAACAGCCAGTCCGGTAAAGGTGGCGTAAACTACATTTTGAAACAGAACTTTGGCATTTCTCTGCCAGAGAAAATGCGTGAGGAAGTCGGCTATCTGGTAAAACATGTTTCCGATGAAGAGCACAAAGAGCTGTCTCCACAGTGGGTATATGAAATCTTTGAAGATAAGTATGTAAAACGCCAGCCTTACTTCCAGATCGAAGAATGCCACTTCAAACAGGTGGATGGTATTATGGCAGAAGCTACTATTGTTCATGGTGGACAGAACCGCCTGGTAAGTGCCAACGGAAATGGCCGTCTGGATGCTGTCAGCAACATTATCAAACAGTACTTCGGCATCAGCTATGAGCTGTCCATATACGAAGAACACGCTTTGAGCCATGGTTCTTCTTCCAAGGCTATGTCCTATGTAGGAATCACCTGCTATGGTCAGATGTACTGGGGTGTTGGTATCGACGACGATATCATCAAATCCTCTATCAGCGCACTGGTTGTTGCAGTAAATCAGGTTCCTTCCATAAAATCCAGTGTTGAGATTCAGGATAAGCGCTTAATGGAAATGAAGAATTACATTCAGACAAACTACCAGACCGTCACCTTAGAGGATATGGCAAAACAGTTCCACCTCTCTGAGCCGTACATTTCCAAATATATTAAGGAAAAATCCGGTCAAACATTCGTTGAACTGGTTCAGGGTGTCCGCATGAAAAAAGCAAGAACTCTTTTAAAGAACGGAAATATGACTGTTGAAAACATTGCATACTCCGTGGGTTATCAGAATGTAGAGCATTTCAACCGCCTCTTTAAAAAGAAATACGAGATGACACCGGTACAGTACCGCAATTCCTGTAGTAAATAAATCCTGATTTAAGAATTTAATTAAAGAAACACGCTTAGACCTTGTACTAAAAAAGTACTCGGACTAAGCGTTTTTTCGTAGTTTCTATCTTCCCGGCAAACTGTTATTTCCAACCGACCATCGGGTCTGATTAACTGCCGTATCTGATTGCAGCGATATCAGTCAGCTACGATATCAGGTCGACTGCCTTACAATCAATGTCGGGATTGTAATATAAGACTGGGCATACAGATTCGGTTTTCTGATTTTCTGGAGGATGTATTTTCCCGCCTGTATTCCCATGTCATACATATCAATATTTACTACGGTCAGCTGCGGCTTCAATATCTGTGAAAATGGATAATCATCAAAAGTAATGACCCTGATATCCGAAGGTATCTCTATTCCAGCATGATGTAATGCATTGACGCAGCCATAGGCAATGTAATTGTTGGCACAGATAATGCCATCCGGTCTTACTTTATTGGAAAGAATCTCTTTGGTCATCTCATATCCACTGTCACATTGGGATTCCCCTCGCTGCACATAATCTTTCGGCACCAGCACATCATGCTCATTCAGAACCGACAACACGCCGTCCAGACGGTGCATGGAAATCTTATCCTCTTCTGTTCCACCAATAAATGCAAGGGACTGACAGCCCTGCTCCAGCAGATGTTTCGCTGCCAGCTCACCCGCCAGGCGGTTATCAATATCAATCCAGCAGAAATGGCTGGTAAAGTTAGGATTGCCAATCACCAGATGGGGAATGGATTCCTGAAAAATCATTTCATCCAGTTCTTTAGAAATAACAGCCGCATGAATGATATAGCCGTCTGCCGCCTTCTCTTCTGCTGCTTTGTGGATATAATCCCTCGCTTCTACAGATGACATATTCTTTATTACAAGGCTATAGCCTTTTTCCGTTAAGACATGCTCCATCCCACACACCATTTCAAACATATGCGGGTTGGCAAATCCTGCATTCTTCCCCAGCGAGGTCACAAAGACAATGGTCTTTGTAGACTGTGTGACAAAATTTCTCGCCCGGAGATTCGGATGGTAATCCAGTTCCTGCATAACCTTTTTCACCCGGTCTATGGTCTCCTGAGAAATGGAATAAGAGCCATTCATAACCTTTGAGACCGTTGCCGTAGACACTCCTGCCTGCTTTGCCACATCCTTAATCGTAACCGCCATTTTCTGTCCTTTCTGCGCCAAAATAATTTTCCGCCATCATATCTGCATGCTATTGCCCGATATCCTGTTACCATGCAATGCGTGCTATCACTCTTCCACTCTGCCTTTCATTATTACATAACCGTAGCCGTCTAATTTGCTTCCCAGCAGTCCATGCACCAACAGAATCTCACTCTGTCCACTGCCCGACTCTGCCAGAAATGCCGCAACGTCCATCGGTTCTTCATTCCTGTTTATCATAACACGAATCCGCTCTGTAGCACTATATCTTTCATAAATGTAGAGTCCGCCTTTTTCCTGGGTGTAAACCGTACGGAAATCACCTCTTCGCAGCAGTTCTTCTTTCCTGCGTAACTGAATCAGACTCCGCATAAAAGTAAAAAGAGAATCGGGCGAATTCTGTTCAAAGGATTTCTCCCGGAGTTCTTTTTCTTCCGTGGCTTTTGCTTTGCATGCCTGTTTCCATGGCATTGCCTGCCGGTAGTCCGCCTCTTCAATTCCGGTTATGCCAAGCTCATCACCATAGAAAACGGACGGCATGCCCGGAAATGTCATCTGGAAAATCAGTGCCAGCCGGTACTGCCATTCATTTTCATTGCAAAGGGAATAGAACCTGCTCACATCATGGCTGTCTAAGAGATTTAACTGTGCAAACACGGTCTGTTCCCGGTAACGCATCCGCATATTTGTAACCCGGCTGTCAAATGCTGCGCTGCTGATGCTCTCTTCTCCAAAGAAGCGTTTACAGTGTTTCCGGAAATCATAATTCATCGTTGAATCAAATATGGTTCCATCCAGCCAGTGATTGGCAGTCTCCCAGACTTCACCGATTAAGATTGCCTCCGGGTTGACTTCTTTTACTTCCCGGTAGAATCTGCGCCACAGGGCATCATTAATCTCACTTGCCACATCTAACCGCCAGCCATCTGTGTGAAATTCTTCCACCCAGTATCGCCCTACTTTGCAGATAAAATCTGCCACTTCCGGGTTTGCCGTATCAAGCTTTGGCATCATCCGCTCGTAACCGAAGCATTCGTAATTCGGATACTCCTCCGGGTCTTCGGGGCGGATAACCGGGAATTGCAATCCATAGAACCAGCCCTTTTTATCGGATGCTTTGCCTTTCTGCACCACATCCTCAAATGCCGGAAAATGCCAGCCGCAATGGTTAAATACGCCATCAATAATCACCCGGATTCCGTTGGCATGGAAGGTGTCCACCAGCTCTTTAAAATCATCATTTGTTCCAAAGCATGGGTCAATGTGAAAATAATCCAGCAAATCATATTTATGATATTCGCCTGCTGCAAATATCGGATTAATGTAGATGGCATTGACGCCAAGGTTTTTCAGGTAATCCACATTTTCGGTAATGCCCTTAAGACAGCCTCCCAGCTTTCCTCTTACCACATTTCCTTCAAAGGCGGCTTCTGTTGGCCTGCCGCTGATATACGTTTTTCCTGTAGCAAAGCTGTCCGGAAAAATGTTGTAAATAACGGCATCCTTCGCCCACTCCGGCGGTCTTACAATGTCTGCCCTGTGATTAAAAGGAAGCTGGTAATATTCGGAGCGGTCATCCACCAGTTTTGCACTGAAGCAGTCTCCGTAATAATAGATTTCTTCCGTCCCACTTTCCAGCCTGAAATAATAGCACAGCCGCTTATAGGGGCGCACCAGTTTCACCTCATAATAGTCAAATAATTCACTGCCTGCCACCACATGCATTTCTGCTTCCGTGAAAATTACCGGTGTCAGGCGGCATGCCCGGTCTCCGAAATACAACCTGCAGCGTTTGATATCATCTTTGGCTGTACGGAGCCGGATTGTCACATGCTCTTCGTCTGTTCCATATGCATACTGTGACATGGGTATATGTAAAATTGCACTTTTGTTCATTCTCTGTCCAGCCTTTCTTAACCTTTTACACCTCCGGAGGTCAGTCCGGTTGTCATATTTTTCTGAAGTGCAAAGAACACAATCAGAATTGGTATCGATACCACAATGGACGCTGCCGCAAATATCGGCCAGCTTCCGCTCATTTCCGTTGCCTGCAGGGAATATAAGCCTGCTGCTAACGTATAAGTATCGGAACCTGTCATAAAATTGATTGCAAAAATGTATTCATTCCATACATAGATAAGCACCATCATGGCTGTTACTGCGATGGTCGGCTTTGCAAGCGGCAGTACAATTCTCGTCACAAGCTGCACAGGCGTTGTACCGTCAATCATTGCCGCCTCTTCAATTTCTACCGGAATCGTGTCAAAATATCCTTTCATATTCCACAGGGCAAATACTGCCATGGTTCCCGTGTATACAATAATCAGACCTGTTCTGGTATTAATCAGTCCCATGGGTGACAGCAGCTTATACAGCGCTGTCATGGAAAGCAGGGATGGAAATGCATAGAGCAGTATCAGTGTCCGAAGGATTGCTTTTCTGCCCGGAAATTCCTTTCTGGAGAAAACATATGCCGCCGGAATTCCTGTTCCAAGGGAAATGCCAAGGGTTACTACTGCTAATATCAGACTGTTTTTCAGCCACAGCATAATCGGTTTTTCCGTAAATACTGCTTTATAATTTGCCAGGGTGAAATGCTTCGGAAGGAAAGAAAAATTTGTACTCAATAAGCTGTTATCCGCATTTAGGGACACGGAAAATGCATACAATACCGGCACCAATACCACAAAGCAAAGCAGGATAAGAAAGATATTTGCAAAGACGAGTCCAATATTTTCTCTGGTTCGTTTCTTCATGTTAGTCCGTCTCCTCCTTTGGCTTCATATTGGTCAGCACAGAAAATACAATCAGAACGACAAATATTATCATGGAAATTGCAGAACTGTAGCCGTAATTGTTCGTTATAAATGCCTTTTCATAGGCATAGGTCAGGATTGTCTGCAGATTCGAACCGGTCTTGGCACCCACCTGCTGTGTCAGCAGGAACAGGATATCAAACTGCTTAAAGGTGGTAAATGTTGTAATTACAACCGATGGTGCAATGATTGGCTTAATCATCGGAATCGTAATATACCACATTTTTTGTAACCAGGTTGCTCCGTCCAAAACAGCACTTTCGTAAAAGCTCTTTTCAATACTCTGCAATGCACCGTCCATAATCGTTATCATAAATGGAAGTGCCAGCCAGAGGTTTACGGTGGTACAGCATAAAAATGCCATACCATCGCTGCCCAGCCATTTTACCGGCCCGATGTTGTACTTTGCCAGCCACTGATTGAGCAAACCGAACTGGGAGTTAAACATTCCTGTTTTCCACAGAAGAATGGATACATAGCCCGGCATTGCCCAGGGGAAAATCAGCAGTGTCTTATATAGATTTCTCAGGCGGAGCCGCTTTAGGTTCAGCAGATTTGCCAGTAAGAATGCTATGATAAGCTGCAACACCATGTTTACAATTGTCCATAAAATCGTTACCAGAAATGCCTGTATAAAGCCATTGTCCAGCACCAGCAGGGCATCCTTATAATTTTTCAGTCCAATCAGTTCATAATTATTCCAGTGATACACATTCATATTGGTCAGTGAAATGTACCCGGTATACAGGATTGGAAAGATTACGATGAGCAAAATCAGTATCAGGGATGGTGCTGACCAGGAATAGGCAAACAGGATTTCTTTTTTCTTATTTTTCTTCAATTTGTTACCTCATACTTTCAATCAACTGCAACGCCTCCTGCTGCGCCGCCTCTGCACTTTCCGACACATCTTTTCCACTCATGTTGACATCTGTCAGCAAATTACCAACAACCGTCCACATTACATCCATTTCCGGAATATTCGGCATCGGTACTGCATGTTCTGCGGTATCGTGCATTGCCATAACCACTTCATCTGATGTGATTTCATCCATTTCATAGCAGCTTTCCATCGCCGGTGCACAGCCGCTTGCTTTTGCAAGATCCACCTCTACTTCCGGATCCATCAGGGCACGAAGTACTTTTTCTACCGCATCCTTCTTATTTTCTGCAGCATTTTTCAGCACATGAATTCCCTGCACTCCCATATATGGAGAAATCGGATTTCCGGTCTCGTCAATTACCGGCATTGCTGCCACACCAACGTCCATTCCGCTTTCTCTTACGGTTGGCACCAGCCAAGGCCCTGCAATGGTAGAATGTGCCATACCTTCTTTAAACAGGGTATTTACCGTTGCATACTCCGTCTCGCCCGGCATCAAATCCACAAATTTCTTGTGATATTCCAGGGCTGCAATGGTTTCTTTGGAATCCAGCCCCGGTGTGCCATCAGCTGAGAGAATCGTACCGTTAAAGCCATTGATCCAGCCTGCTGCATAGTATGGCGTACTGTGCTGTTCCACAAAGCCATAATGTCCGCCGGCAGTGTTATTCTGCATATACTGATACAGTTCTTCCGTAGTCTGCGGCACTTCATCATCCTTCATATAAAGCCGGTTATACATGAATAACAAAGTCTCGTAATAGACAGGAAGCTGATAGATTTCTCCCTTGTAGGTTGCTGCCTCTAAGGTATTATCCATATATACATCCAGTTCCTCTTCCGGGATAATGTCTGTAATCGGTGCAAGAATGTCCATCTCTGCATATACTCCAATTTTATCATGGGCAAAGAAATACATATCCGGTGCTGCTTTCGGGTCACTTCCCACCATCTTAAGGCTTTCTGTCAAATCACTTTTCTTCTCCAGCACAACATGCACATCCGGTTCCAGTTCCTCCAGTTTCTTCTGAAGGACTTCCGCCACTGCATCTTCTTTATCATGCCAGATTGTTATGGTAGTCTTATCCGTCTCTGACACGCTGTTTCCGCCACAGCCGCTTAACAATCCTGCTGCCATGGTAAGTGTAAGTGCCATTGACATCAATTTACTTCTAACTCTTCTTCTCACTTCTGTCCTCCTGTCTTTTACTTGTGACTTTTTCTTGGTTCTTATTTGTTTAATCTTTATTTATTTTTTGCATTTTTCTTTGCTACAACTATTATAATCACAACTGCTGCCGCAATAACTACAATACCGATTACGATTGGAGCAGTATTGTTGCTTCCTGCTTCTGCTGTCTCTGTCGGAGCTTCGGTTGCCGGTTCTGCTGCCACATCTACCTGTGGCTCTTCATAACTTACTTCAAAGTTATCGGCATCTTTTACCACAAGCCAGATATCCTTTCCTGTATCCACAGAAATATCACTGGTCTGAACACTTCCTTCATTTCCATTGACAATAATGGAATTTACCCAGCCCGGTACTTCTTTTATGAGCCATCCATTTTCGCCTTCTTCTAAGGCTTCGCCCGGCCAGGATGTAAATGCATTGGTTCCGTCCGGTGCCGACCATGCCCAAAGGCAAGGTGCATCCCAGTCAGATGGTGCGATTACATGTACGGTTATATTTGCCACCTCTGCTTTATCCGGGTCTGTATAACTAAAATCTGCTTTTCCGTCTGCATCTACTGTTACCCAGACTTCTGCGGCATCAATAGAAATGTCATCGGTCTGAACACTTCCTTCGTTGGCATTGACAATGATAGAATTTACCCAGATTGGAGCTTTGGCGGTATACCAGCCGTTGTCATCCTGCTTCATTTCCATGCCCGGCCATGCTTCAAATGCGTTAGTTCCATCCGGTGCTGACCATGCCCAGAGGCAAGGATTTTCCCAGCCTGCATCTACTTTTGCATGGATTGCAAATTTCTCCACATATTCCGGTGTCTCACCGGTGGTCTGCTTGTCATAGGTTACTTCTGCATTATCTGCGTCTGTTACGGTAATCCAGCAGTCCTTTTCTCCATCCAGCACCTGCTCTGCAGTCTGGACATTTCCATCATTGGCATTTACAATCACATGATTTACCCAGGTTGGAACCCAGATGTAATACCAGCCTTCATTTGCGCTGTCTGCGTCCATCTCTTCGCCCGGCCACGCCTCAAATGCATTATTTCCATCATCATCCCATGCCCAGACACATGGATTTTTCCAGTCCTGTGGCACCTGTACATATACTGCCTTCTTTGCATCCGTTGCTTCGTCTGCTTTTATTGTCTGCGGTATCATGGCTATCGTCAATACTGCCATAAAGCAAAATGCGATTATTTTTTTCATCACTTTACTCATAAACATTCCTCCTATACATCCTTCATCAGTATCTTCCAAAACAATCTGCGCGCTTTTTGTTTGATAAGCTGATTATATTTCACCCGAAATTGTCGGTCAATTCTTATTTAGGTAATCGTTTTCCCTTATTTTATGGTGGTTTTTACTAATTTGTTTTGGATTTTTTGTAGATGTTTCACAGTGATTTCTTATCAATGTGCACAAAGAGGAAATTTTTGTGAATTATTAACGAAACAGTTTCCCTGTGGTTTCCTTACCAGATACCGGAAAATGTAAGAAATACGCTTTGCGAATTTCCCGCAAAAAAGGTATACCGGCAGCAGCCGATATACCTTTCTTATTTATAATAACTTATACCATACAATACCAGAAATTGCAGCGGATATGCCGCATAAAACAGCCATTTAAGGCTTTTGCCATGCTTTCCGTTGCAGGATATCTCCCTGGCACATAACATATAGGCGAGTCCGGAAAGAACTCGCCTATATGGTCAATCAGCATCAGGATTAATGCTATGATTTTGATTGTGAATATATTCATTTTTCATCCTCTGATATACCGATTTTACCGTCGATATAAATATTGCTCATGTCTCTCGTGCTTTTCTCCCGTATTTTTTGCTCATTCTTATATCTCGAAATAACTTTCTCCCTTTACTGCTAATAGGTGACTGTACTGCTATATGTTGTTATTGTTTCACCATTCACAGTATAAACTGCACGTACACGATAATTTCCTCTCGTGCCAGCGACGTAACTCTTAGTCAAATCCAAGCCACCGCCTGTTGTAGAATCAAACCAGCTTGTTACATCTGACCAGCTTGTACCTGACTGTCTCTGCAATGTCATGGTAATAGATATGGATGCCTTTATCTTTGCACTTACATTGGCTTTTGCAGTAAAGGTAGAGCCCTTTCTAATCATATTCGTATAGTAAGACGCAATATTTGCATATCTTGCTTCTGCTATTTTATCTATACAGCTATCTACACTTGCTCCATATACTGCTGTGCTACCACCAGTCATACATATGCAAAGGCAAAAGGCACAAATGATACCCAGGATTTTCTTTTTTAATGTTTTTCTTTTCATTGCAAAACCTCCTTTCCACCTGTTCTACTTATGTAACAAATGAAAAAGAGGTTTTATGACAATTTTTTCCATTTTTTTATTTTTTGCAGCAACATTTTATTTCACTTACTATTTTATTGTTTCTGCCATACTGATTAATTCTTCTTTTGTCAAATCTCCTACTATCATATAAAGATACTTTCCATCTTTCCAAACAAGATTTCCTTTCTTTTTATCCAGTACATTATCCGGAATAAAATATCCTTTAAAATTCTCAATCATAACTTCCTGCTGTTCGCCTCCATTAGAACTGATTCCTATATTATCTATTCCATCATTCCTCATCTGCTGATATAATATATACTTTCCAACACTGTTTTCATACCTTTTCTGATATAAACGAAAATCATCATCATACTCCTCGTTCTCCAGTGTATACCCTTCCGGCACCCACTGCGGTTTCTTGCAGACAAATTCGAAATCTTCCTCTGAATCCGGTTCAGCACCAATCCCCATTGTGTTCTTCTCGTTGTCCTCTATTGCCACCATTTCCAGATTCTCCGGTTCTCCCAGATTCAGTTGCACATGGTCGGTATAGCCGGTCAGAATATATTTTCCAAGCAGACTCTGGAAAAAGCTTCTGCCCGTTACGGTTGTTCCAAGAAGCAATACCAGCACTGCCACAACCACAATGACGCGCCGTCTGCCATGCACCGGATAAAGTGCCGGTATCGTATGTTTTACCACGTCCGGTTGCAGCAGCACTTTTATTTTCTTTCGAAATGTCCTTGAAAAGCGATGCTTTGGTGCAGCCATTGCGTGCTTATAATCTGCCTCACACGCCGATGTGATGGCATCCTTCAGTTCCTGTTCTGTCATAATGAATTCCCCTTCTCTAACTTTTCCTGCAGTTTCTTCCTTGCCCTGCTGGAAATGTGTCTTGCATTGTCAACTGTTGTGTCAAGAGCAGTTGCAATTTCTTCATAGCTCAATTCATTATAATATCGTAAATATAATACGTCCTTATATGGATATTTCATTCTGCCGATAAGTTCTGACATGCTGCTGCCATCCGGAAGTTCAAAGATTTCTCCGTCTCCCTGAGACTCCTGCAGCAGATTTTCAATCGCATCCTCGTCCATTTTGCTTTCGCGGTTCCGCCTACGATATACATTAATTGCTCTGCTCCTAACTATAGTAACAATATAGTTCCACGCTTCATGACAGTTTTCACGAGAAATTTTATCTAAATTATTTATAATTGCAATATAGCTTTCCTGCACAGCATCTTCCGCATCTGCAGAATTCTTTAAAATTCCATATGCCACATGGTACATTGCAGAGTCAAACTGCTCACTCAACTTCCTGCAAAATTCCCTGTCCTCTTCATTTTCGATTAGTTCAAGTAACTGAAACATAACACGCTCCCATTTCCTCTGCTGTACTTTTTCCGACGCTTATGCCGTCTTCTTTGTTAAAAGTTCATGCATGATTATCATTACAATCAGTATTGCAAATAAATAAAACGGCAGCAGTGCCACCGAAATTCCACGGGCAATTATCCCAAACAGCGGTGGCATAAGCATGGTTCCGATATAAGCAAATGCCATCTGCACACCTATAATTGCCTGGGATTTGTCTGCCCCAAAATGAGCCGGAGTAGAATGAATGACGCATGGATAAATCGGTGCACATCCCAATCCGATAAGAACCAATCCTGCCATTGCCAATATATTGCTTCCCGGCAATATCATTGCTGCGATTCCAGCCACGATGATTCCCTGCCCCAGTCGTATCATCTGTATATCATTTAATTTCATCGTAACAAAGCCGCTTATAGCCCGCCCTACAGTAATCCCAATAAAAAATAAGCTTGCAAATGCTGCCGCAGTCTCCGCCGGTATCCCTTTATGTAAGCTCAGATAACTGCTTGCCCATAATCCGGTAGTCTGTTCCAATGCACAGTAGCAGAAGAAACAGAGCATTACTTCCCTGGCTCCGCTAATCTTTAGTATTTCGCGAACCGATAAAACCTTCTTTCCGTTTTCTGCCGGGTCTGTCTGTAGTTCTTCCACCTCAGTCTCTTCTGTCCTTTCTTTCCACAACGGAAGGCTAAATATTAAAACAGAAGTTAATATCACCTGTATAATACCAATATATCGATAGCCCATATTCCAGCCCTGTCCCATGGAAAGTGCGATTCCCATGATGTAAGGACCTGCCGTTGCTCCAACACCCCACATACAATGGAGCCAGCTCATATGGCGGCTTTCATAATGTAATGCCACATAATTGTTTAAAGACGCATCTACACTTCCTGCACCAAGACCATAGGGAATTGCCCACAGACACAATGCCCAGAAGGAGTGGGAAAAAGAGAATCCAAACAAAGCCACCGCCGTTGCAGCTACGCTGATTGCAGTTACTTTTCCGGTTCCAAGCTTCTTCGTAAGTCTGTCACTTTGCAGGCTGGATACAATTGTTCCGGCGGATATAATCATGGAAATAATTCCCGCATAGGAAATCGGCACGCCAAACTGCTGATACATGGTCGGCCAGGCGGAACCAAGAAGGGAATCCGGCAGTCCCAGACTGATAAATGCGAGATAAATAATTGCCAGTAATAATTGTGTCATGCTTGCTGTTCCTCCTTGCAGATATTCACCCATTCCTGATATCCGGAACACTGTTCCAGTTCCGGGATTGTCAGCTCAATGGTGCTGTTTCCACTGCCACATGCCGGAAATACTGTTTCAAATTTTTTCAGGCTTTCATCGAGATATACTTTTATACCCTCTTTGATTCCAAAAGGGCAGACTCCGCCAACGGCGTGTCCGATATAGTCTTCCACTGCCGCTGCCGGAATCATTTTTGCTTTGGTTCCGAAGGTTGTCTTATATTTGTGGTTGTCGATTCTGGCATCTCCTGCAGCTACAATCAGAATCGGCTGTTCTCCCACCAGAAAAGAAAGCGTCTTTGCAATACGCTCCGGCTCACAATGAAGTGCTTCTGCTGCCAGTTCCACTGTCGCACTGGATTCTGCCAGCTCCATAATCCGCTCCTCCATTCCAAATTCTTTTAAATATGCTCGCGCGCGTTCGATTGACATAGTTACGCTTCCTTTCATCATTTCTAATAGCTGATTTTATCAAGAATTCCAGACAGATATGCAATGGCAACACCATAGTTGCTCATTGGAACTTTCTGTTCTTTTGCACGTTCAATTCTCGTCATGACATATTTTTTATTAAACATACAGGCTCCGCACTGAATTATTAAATCATAATTAGATAAGTCTTTTTGGAAATCTGTTCCGCTGACGATATCCACTGTCAGTCCTGCTCCGATACGTTTTCTCAGCATATTCGGAATTTTCTCCCTGCCGATATCCTCTTTCAGTGGTGCATGGGTGCAGCATTCTGCAATCAGTACCTTTGATTCTTCCGTAAGACTGCTAATGGCTGCTGCGCTCTCTTTGTAGTAAGCGAAATCTCCCTTGTACTCTGCAAACAATACGGAAAATGAGGTCAGAAGACTTTCCTGCGGCTTCTTATCATATACTGTGCGGAAAACCTGGGAGTCAGTAATAATAAGCTTCGGTGGTCGCGCCAGCGCCGCCAGCGTATCCTCTAACTTATCCGTTGTGCAGCTCATTACCAGACATTTATGATCCAGCAAATCACGGATGGTCTGTACCTGTGGCAGAATCAGTCTGCCCTTTGGTGCCTGGATATCCTGCGGCATAACAAGAAGGACCAAATCTCCTTCTTCTACCAGTGCTCCGGTTATGGTTTCTTCACCATAATCATCCGGCACAAGTCTTATTAATTCTTCTTTAAATTTTTCTATATCTTCCTTACTTTTCGAGCTGATAACAAGAATTTCCTGTTTTGTCTCTTCCTTAAGCTGTGCTGCTATGGAATCTGAATCTGTCAGTGTATCCGCTTTGCTCAGTACACATAAGGTCGGTGTATGCTTTTCTTTAAAATAGTGGAACCATTCTAACTCTGCCTGATATTCCTCCCCGAAAAACAATAGCACCGCAATATCCGTTTTCTCTGCGGCTTTTTCCGTCTTCTCTACACGCATTTTCCCCAGTTCGCCTACATCATCCACTCCCGCCGTGTCAATAAATACACACGGACCGATACCGTGCACCTCCATCGGCTTGTAGACGGGATCCGTTGTGGTTCCCGCTACATCCGAAACAATTGCCACCTGCTGTCCGGTAAATGCATTAATCAGAGAAGATTTTCCACTGTTTCTTTTGCCATAAAAACCGATATGTATCCGGTTTGCACTTGGTGTTTCATTCAATGACATCGCTAAAGACCTCCTAGAATCTGAAATCGCGCTGTCCTTCCTCAATTTCTTTCAGATGACGTTTTGCAATTTCTCTTGTTTTTTCATTTGGTACTTTCTCTATCTCCTTAGCAATCAACGCTTCTCCGATTTTTCTGGTATCTTCAGAAGCATAATCAATCAAATATTCCTTCAATGTCATCAGCGCATTCGGATGGCAGCAGTTTAAAATCTGCTGGTTCTTGCACAGACTCATGAAACGGTCTCCCGTTCTTCCCTCTCGATAGCATGCGGTACAGAAGCTTGGGATATAACCCATATCCATCAGCCAGTGTACTACCTCATCCAGAGTTCTGGTATCGCTGACATCAAACTGCTCGGAACGCTCGTCTTCCGGCTCCGGATGATCATAGCCACCTACGGAAGTCTTGGAACCACCACTAATCTGGGATACGCCAAGGCGGATAACTTTCTCACGTACCGCCTGGCTCTCTCTGGTAGAAATAATCATTCCGGTATATGGAACTGCCACACGGATACATGCACAGATTTTTGCAAAAATATCATCACTGATTCCATTATCGAATACATCCGGGTCAATGTCATCTGCACGTTTGATTCGTGGCACGCTGATGGTATGTGGTCCTACTCCATGCACTGCCTCCAAATGTTCTGCATGCATCAGAAGTCCTGCAAATTCATATTTGTAAAGTTCCAGTCCAAAAAGTACACCTAAGCCAACATCATCGATGCCACCTTCCATGGCACGATCCATGGCTTCGGTATGATATGCATAATCATGCTTCGGTCCGGTTGGATGTAATTTTTCATAGCTTTCTTTATGATAAGTTTCCTGAAAAAGGATATAAGTTCCGATTCCGGCCTCTTTTAATTTCCGGTAATTTTCTACGGTTGTTGCAGCAATATTTACATTAACACGACGAATTGCGCCGTTTTTGTGCTTAATGCTGTAAATGGTCTTAATACACTCTAAGATATATTCGATTGGATTATTCACCGGGTCTTCGCCTGCTTCAATTGCCAGACGCTTGTGTCCCATATCCTGTAATGCCGTTACTTCCTGACGTACTTCATCCTGTGTCAGTTTCTTCCGGGCAATATGCTTATTTTTTCCATGGTACGGGCAATACACACATCCATTGATACAGTAGTTGGACAAATACAATGGTGCAAACATTACAATACGATTTCCATAGAAATCTTTCTTAATCTGTTCTGCAAGGTCATATACTTCCTGGATTTTCTCTCCGTTCTCGCAGGCCAGCAATACTGATGCTTCTCTGTGAGTAAGCCCTTTCCGTAATTTTGCCTTTGCAATGATTTCGTCAATAAGGGCAAGATTGTCCTTATTTGCCTCGGCATATGCCAGAGTCTCTTCAATCTCTTCGTGGCAGATAAATTCTTCTGCCTTTAATGATGCTTTGTTATACATAATGTTTCCTTTCTTCCGGGTCAGAAGCTCTTTCCCGTCGGTTATTATATGGTGATTTAAGAAATACCTCTTGTATTTCCTTTATTTATATAAATGGTGAATCTCCTCTTGAGACCACCAGTTTATATCCAATGGATTCCATACGGTTGCCAAGACATCCACGGCATTCCGCTGCCTCTTCCCCGGTACAGATTTTATTATCGTAAAGGGCATACTTCTTCCGCACCTTTACCGGTGACAGATTCGGCATTACCACATTTCCTCCTGCTAAGATGCCAAGCTCCCTGCCCCTTGAATGGATAGTTCCCAATGCTGTAGTTGCCGGAAGCAATACCTTCGGCAGCATCAGGCGGATAATTGCCAGTAAAAACAGCGTCATTTCAAGACTTCCCGGCTCCATCTCTCCAAACGGCGTATCCTTTTGCGGAATAAACGGGCCGATTCCTACCATATGCGGATTGAATGCTTTCATAAAAGCAAGGTCTTCCACCAGATTATCTATGGTCTGATATGGGGAGCCAACCATAATGCCACACCCTACCTGATAACCGATTTCTTTTAAGGCATACAGGCACTGCTTGCGGTTTTTAAGAGACATTTCTGCCGGATGGAGTTTCCCATAATGGGCTTCATTCGCGGTCTCATGACGCAATAAATAGCGGTCTGCTCCTGCCGTATAAAGTCTTTCATAGCTTTCCCGGCTCCGTTCTCCTAAGGACAGTGTTATGGCACAGTCCGGGTAAGTAGCTTTTATCTTATGAAGTAAATCTTCCAGTAAATCATCTGTGTAGTAGCCGTCTTCGCCACCCTGCAGGACAAAGGTACGAAACCCTAATGCATAACCACTTTCACAGCAGGATAGGATTTCTTCTTCACTCAGGCGGTAACGTTCTGCATTCTGATTGCTTCTTCGGATGCCGCAATAGTTGCAGTCATTCTTACAGTAATTGGATATTTCAATCAGTCCTCTGGTATAGACTTCATTTCCAAATGTCTCTTTCTGTCTTTTTCTCGCCAGTTCAAAGCCGTACTCTGCAATTTCTTTATCGATATGCCGTTCTAATAATTCTTTATATTCTGCCTCTGTAAGCTGTGTATCCTGATACAGCTTATCAAATAACTCTTTTCCTCTATTCTTCATGTCTGGTCACCACACTGGAATATGCTGTTTTTACACTGATTCCCGGTAATTTTCCGATTTTACCGGTCAGTGCACAGATGGTATCCTGCGGCGCATCGATTGCTATACTTACGATATTTATGCCTCTCTCCCGGTATGGAATTCCCATTCTTCCGATAATATAAGCTGCATATTCATGTAAAATTTCATTTAATGCTCCGACTGATTCGTCCTTTTCTATTACAATGCCGATTACAGCCACTCTGGTATCTGCTGCCATATCTTCGTTCCTCTTGTTTCTCTGAATCAATACAATTTCAACGCTTATTTTACGTTTCTAGTATAAGAGATTTATTTTTGGATTACAATTGTTAAGCTCTGGTTTTATGCGTATTTATTGTATTTTTTTAGGCACATTCCCGCGAAGCCTTTTTTACTTTACAGGAAAGCAATTTCCTGTAAAGCAAAAAGGGATTCTGCTCCTTCCTTTCATCCGAAACAGAATCCCTTTTCTTTCACACTTTTTAATTTCCTTTACGTCCTTCTTTATAACCACTTCCAATATAATGCATATAATAGGATTTTAAATCATTTCCAAAGGCGTTTTGAAGATCATTGTATCTATTCTTATATTTTTTCACATTAAAGGAGTCTTTTGCCTGTCTTCCTTCATTCATACCACACTCCACAAAATGTCTCAATGCGGCTGTATCATCACCATAAAACGCTGCCTTAAGGTCAGAATATTTGCTGATGTAATAATTGTAGTCATATACCAGGCTGTAATCCACTCCATTGTATACGGTTACAGGATTCTTAAGCACGCCATTTCCTGTTGCTTTACGTCCTTCCCGATAGCCACTGCCAATATAATGCATATAATATGCTTTCAGATTTCTTCCAAATGCGCTTCTTAAGTCTGCATAATTAGCACGGTAAGCTGCTACATTAAAGGATGCTTTTCCCTGACGCCCCTCATTCATACCACATTCCACAAAGTGACGTAAGGTTGCATTTTCATCACCATTAAATGCCGCTTTAATATCCGGATATTTGTTGATGTAGTAATTGTAGTCATATACCAGCTTGTAATCCACGCCATTGTATACGGTTGTCGGATTCTGCAGTTCTATACTTCCGGTTGCTACCCGTCCCTCTGCATATCCATTGATGCGATAATGATCATAATATGCTTTCAGATTATTTCCAAATGCACTTCTTAAATCCGCATACCGGGCACGATAAGATGCAACATTGAAGTTTGCAATTGCCTGACGGCCTTCTGCCTCACCATTATTTACAAAATGTGCAAAAATTGCTTCTGTATTGCCGCCAAATGCTTTTGCTACATCAGGGTTATTCTTTATGTAATAATTTAAGTCAAAGACCCTTTCATAGCCTGCACCAAATACGGTAGTCGTTGCATATGCACACCGCATTTTATATCCGCCACCACTTACATATACATGGATATTATATACACCCACATTATTCTTATGATTTGCAATATTGGCATGCACGATAAAGGTATCTGCATCTACTCTGGATGCGTTATACCATACAATATCGCTCTGATCAGCCTTTGTCCAGACCGGAACACTAACAGAAGTCACATAACTTGGGACTCCATCCACAACAATATCAAAGGTTCCTGCTGCTGCATTCCTGCTCTGAACGATTACGTCAGAAGTCAGCACTGGTTCTGTGATAGCAAAGGACTTTGTCACGCTGCCCTTATAGTCTCCAATTCCTGTAATGGTTACATAAGCTGTTCCTACAGAATAATTGTCACGATAGGAAAGCTTGTAGTCTACATTTTCTTTCAACATTGTTGTCCCATCTTTGACAACAACCGGCGGAGTCAGCAGTCTTCCATTATAAGTCTGTGATGCAACTGCCAGAACCGTACAATTTTCAATGCTCTTTTCTTTAATTACAAAGGTAACAACTTTTTCTCCGGAGTATACACCAATACCGGAAATGATTACCCTGGCAGTTCCCACATTTCTATTGTTACTGTAGCTTACCGTATAATCAACATCTTCTGTTAATACCTTGCTTCCCATCTTAACGACCGGAACCGGCTTATAAGTCTGTCCGGTATACTGCTCTGAAGCAGGGATTCCGGCAACTGTTGCCTTGGATAAGCTGTTACTGATTTTGAATTTCTTAACAATTGTTCCGGTATAATACTGGGTCAGCGGACGCACAGTAATGGATGCATCGCCTGCCAGCTCATTATTTGCATACGTTGTTTCATAATCTTCATTCAGCGTTAAGGTATTGCCACCACATGCCACATGGATAGACGGACATATCGGGCTTCCGGTATAAAGCTGTTCCGGAACACTGTCAATAATTGCATCCTCAAGGCTTGCCACAATATTGAAGTAAACGCGCTTGGTCTCATCATAGTTGCCAAGTCCTTTAATTACTACCCATGACTCTCCTGCCCTTAAGTTGTTGCCATTGACAACCTGATAATCCTTCCCTTCTACCAAAAGCTTTCCGTTGTCATAAATCGTCAGTGCCGGGCGGATGTAATTGCCGGTATACTTCTGATCTGGGATTGCTTCTGCCACAGCATTTCCAATATCATGTTTGGTAATCTTATAGTATACCGTAATGCTGTCTTTGTAGTTACCGCTTTCGGTTGCAGTTACCGTTGCACTTGCAGTTCCGATTGCAGTGTTGTTCTCATAAGTTACTTCATACTGGGAAGAATCAATGGTTAATCCGGTAGAAGTATCTTTTAAAGTAAGTACCGGTTTAATCTCGCTTCCGGTATAATCTACGTTATCGGTTCCGGTAATCTCAATATCTGCAGAAGTAAGTGACTTTCTTGCAATCTGATATGGATATACAGCTGTTCCTACATATCCGGTCTGGTCATTTTCCGTACCAACGATTCCAACATATACTGTTCCAGCATGAATCAGGTCAATGGCACTTGCTTCCGTCGTACAATCTTTATCAATATAGTATTTTACGATGTAATCTTCGTTTTCTGTCAGATAGCTTCCGGTCTTATTGAACTTCACCTGAATGTTCTTCGGCTTGGTATCAAGACCGTTATATACAGTATCGGAAATTCCGGTTACCGTTAAAGTATCATTGGAAAGTAAGGTACCGATGGTAAACTTCTCAATTCGTGTTCCACTGTAGTTACCCTGTCCGGTTACTTTAATCCATGCGGTTCCCACCTGACTGTTATTGGTAGAATATTCATAAGTAAAGTCTGTTCCATTTACCAGTGCTACAATTCCATTTTCCGAATTATCTTTCAGGCTGATATTCGGTGTATAAGTAATCCCCTGAATATAAGGATAGTTCCGGTTTGCCGGGTCAAATCCTGTATCAGAAGCATCGGATAACGCCGCACTGATATTTTCAGAAGAAAGATCCCTTGCCAGAATAGAGAACGGAATTGTCTTGCTTCCGGTATAGTTGGTGGTATCCTTCGGAGTAATCTGAACAAATGGTCCGGAAGTTCCATTTGCATCTTTTACAGCTTCATTGTTAAAGTAAGCTGCCGTATAATCTACATTGCGAACCAGCGGTTCTGCACTGGTGGATGTCATGTAAACATTTAATTCCGGTTCATACTTGGTTTTTAACGGTACATACTGTGGATCTTCTATTTTAGAGTATACTAAATCCTCAACATTTTTCTTTAAAATGTTAAACTCTACCGTTGCAGTTCCGGTACAGCTTGCCACACCGTGGATTGCTGCATATGGTGCATTTGCCCCGCCGGCGTTCGCTGCATTGATATTATTGCGATACTCATCCACTACATAATCTGTGTCTAACGTAAGGGTCTGTTCTTTGTTATTTTCATCATTAAATGTTAATTTAATTTCAGGCTCCTGTGCCTCACCATTGTAGGTTACGTCATCAATTATCTTGCTTACCGTAGACAAATCACGTTTTGTAATAGTAAAGGTCTTAGTCAGTGTTCCCTTGTAATTGCCCTTACCGATTACGGTAATGGTCTCGGTTGCGCCTGCCGGTGCACTGGATGGATTATCTGCATCCGTCTGGTAATACACACTATAGTTTGCCGGATCAATTACTTCTGAACCGCCAATCTTCTTAATGACCAGAGAATCCGGCTTAATCAGCTTACCGGTATAAACATAGCTGTCCGCAATTCCGGTAATCTCATAATCTTCCATATGAATGGAATCAATGGTAAATGCTTTCGCCTTGGTGGTTCCCATCAATTTACCGTTTGCTGTTGCCTGAATGACTACACATGGTCCGTTCTCGCCATTTGCTGCTGCAACTGCAGTATTCTTACGATAAGTTACCGTATAATCTTTTCCTTCTTCCAAGGTATCAAAGGTAGAACCGGTTAATGCATATTTCACAACCGGAACCGGTCTGATTTCCTGTCCGGTATAGGAGAATACATCTCCACCTAAGTCAATGCTTAAATCATCACTGCCCAGGTCATATTTAATCGCAAACTTCGCCGATTTCTCACCACTGAAATAAGTTCCGGTTCCCTCAATCGTTACGGTCGGGTCAGTCAGTGAAACAGATTTACCATTTACAATGCTCTTAATGTTGTAGTCTGTTCCAAGTGCCAAAGTCTTGCCATCACATACTACAGTCATATTTTCAATTGGCTGTGTGGTTGTATTGTATTCGCTTCCGGTATATTTCTGTGCCGGAATCGTAATCTCAGCATCTTCAATTTTACCGGTAATAGCGAAATTCGCAACATAGCTTCCTACCCAGTGATTCTTCTCAATTCCGGTAATGAGTACACTGGCCTGCCCTGGAACAGTATTATTTCTATAAGACACGCTGTAATGTGTTCCCTCTATCAGACGTTCCTGGGTATCGCTGCCTTTTACATACACGGTAACGGTAGGTTTCATTCCGCCGGATGCTGCCTGTGCCTTATCATACTCAATGGTATCATAGCTTAACTTCACTTCAATCTGGTCAGCAGAATTATTCATATCTCCATCATAGTAGAAGTAACTATTCTTGGTTCCCTTAAAGTTACCGGTTCCTTCAATGGTAATATCCTGCTGTCCTACTTTAAATTTATCTACCTGGGTCGGAGTATAGGTATAATCTACGCCAGGCTGCAGTGTATATGAATATTCTCCAATTCCGGACTCATTCGGAAAACTCTGTGTTACTGTGAAATCCGGAATATTCTTTTTAAAAATGTAACTCATTCCCTGCAAAGATACGCCTACACCATCAATACTCTTCCGCTGAATAATAAACTGATTAGAGCCTGCAATCTTATCTGCAGTATAATCTGCACTTTCCAGCACACCGGTGTAATTTCCGATACCCTGGATTCTTACATAAGTTGTTCCTGCATTGGTCTTCTCGGCTGCTGTTGCAACATTCTGGAAATCTGCATCAGAATATACTTCAAACTGATAATCCTTATTCATTGACAATAAGCTGGAAGAATCTCCATAGCTTACTTTTACGGAAGGAGTCAGTACTTTATTTGCATAAACCGGACTACTTACGTCTACCCGGAGTTTGCTCAACTCGTTGATATCCTTCTGATTAATGGTATAGCTTACGGTTGTTGTTCCTGTATAGTTGCTGTTTTCTGCCGCCTTTAAGGTCAGAGTTGCAATTCCCGCATTGATTGCATTTTCACTGCTTTCAATACTGTATTCCTTATCGGTCAGAATATAGCCGTTGGTGGTAGGGTACTGTAATACAACACCATCTCCGTCTGCGGTAGTGGAAATTACAACCTTCTGCTCAATTCCATTATATGTATAAGTTCCATTTACTCTTGCATTCAGTTCAGATATATCCTTCTTTGCAATGACTGCATATCCGGAAATATCTCCATAATACTGACCCTTGCCGGATACTACGAAGTAAATCGTCCCCGCATTGATAAATGCCTCATTTGTCTCAGAGCTTACAACATTCTTGTGTGCTGCATCACTATAGAAGGAAATGCTATAGGACGACGAATCCGGAATTGCATCCATCATTTTTGTCTCAATTGCCTGAATCATTTCATCCTTATGGGAATTGCGGTTATAGGTTCCACCGGAAATATTAAATGCCGGCACAACGGTCGCAATATTTGCTCCAATAAAGAATGTGGTTGTTGCGGTTCCGGTATAATTCTTACCGTCTACCGCTTTGATTCTGACATATACTTTTCCGGAATTCTTATGTTCTGAAACCTGTTTACATAATTCATCGTCATAATATCCTTCAACTTCATAATCCACGCCTGCAACCAGTACACGGTTTCCATCAGATACACTGATACCCGGCTCCACTGCTTCTCCGGTATAACCGCAGTTGCTTGCAGTTACGGTCAGCGTGCTCATGTTCTTTGGTGTGATTTTATAAGAAGTACGGATACTTCCGCCTAAATTAGCATAAGTTCCAAGACCGCTGATTAATACATAATAAGTACCTGCGTCCACCGGCTCTGCAATGACCTTCTTGTATGCAGAATCCGTAAAATAAGTAACCTTAAAGTCTTCGCCCTGTACCAGGCCTTTGGCGCCGTTATTATCAGTAATACGGATTGCCGGTACCTGCATGCTACCATTGTATTCAAAGGTAACCTGTGTCGGATCATAGTTTGCAGAACCTGCAACGATATTACACTCGCATTCATTTAATTTTCTTGGCACAATACTGAAGGTTCCGCGGTTTACTCCGCCTTCTGCCAATGCATAGTCTCCAGTCAGTTTAATGTATGCTTTCGCATTGTTGGTTCCAATCTCGATATTATCTTCACAGGAAACCACTTCTACATACTGGCTGTCCAAGGTGACATTTTTACTACCTTCTTTATAATAAACAGTAATATTTGCAGGATCCGGCACAACAGCACTACCGGTATAAGTCTGGTCTGTAATTACAATATCTGTCGGGCTGATGTTCTTTGGCTTAATCATATAAGTATATACTCTTTCGCCTCCGGCATAGTTACTGCCATCCAGACCGGTTATCTTAAGATAATAGGTTGCTGCATGAATCAGTTCCTGTATGCCCGTAGTGTCTTCCTTATCGTCTGCCCGTTCAGTACATTCCGGATCACAATAAACAGCATAGTCAAAATCCGTTCCTTTTTTCAAAGCATTCCCCTCATCATCGGTTGCCGTCAGGGATAATACTTTGCTCTTGCCGTCAAAGAAGCTGGAATAACTGGTATCTTTATTAATGACACCTGCTTCTGTTCCGTTGATTGCCAGCTTAAAGGTACATTTATCTAAAGATTTTGCAACAATATCAAAATAAATCGGCTCTGCCTTGGTTCCAAGGTCTCCTTCGTAGTAATCCAGTCCGGTTACCTTCACATAATATCTTCCAATAGAGGTCGGTTCAGATTCAGTCTTGGTATACTCCGCATCTTTATAATAAGTAATCTTATATCTGGAATCACTGATAACATCACCGGATGTATTGGAGACGGTAATGTTTGGCACATTTTTCTTGCCATTGTATTCCAGTTCATTTTTATCTAATACTGCTTTACCAAGCTTGTCATAGATCTCAAAGTTGATAAATGCGTTTCCGGTTAAATTTCCGGTTCCGGTAATAATCAGGTTATTGGTTCCGGTCTGTCCTGCAGTAGTTTCATTTCGGTATGCCACGTTGTAGTTGCCGGCAGGAATCTCCACGCCATTCAACTTCACTACTACCTCATTGGTCATATCCGGTTTACTATTCTTTACATAATAATATTTATCACTCTTTAAGGAAACACTGATGCCTGCTGCACTTAAATCTGCCTTGCCAATCAGGAAATTAAAGGTCTTGCTGCCCCGGTACAGAGAAGAAGAATTCGCTGTTACTGTCATCTTCGCTGTTCCGGCATTGGTATTATCTGCCCAGCTTGTGGTATAGTCAGATGCCTGGATTCCTGCGGAATTCTGACTGTCTACCAGTGTAAATTCCGGTCTCTGTGCAGTTCCGGTATAAGTAGAATCACTCAGTCCATTGGAAACAGTTACAGAATCCGCTCCGATATTATAGTAAATATTGTAACGGTTCTCTGCAATTGTTCCGGAAAATGTATAGTTACTGCTGCTCTTTAATACAATTTTAAAGGAATGTGTTCCTACTGTGGTATTGCTTCCGGATGTATATTCTACGTTATAATCATCTGCCGAAAGGTTTACCATGGTAGAAGTACCGCTTATGATACCATACACCCCTGTAATCGTCGGTAATACATCACTTCCTGTATAATATACATATCCGTCTTCACCGGTTCCTTCCACCCCTTTATAATTAACACCGATATAGCTTAACTTCTGCTGTGCAATCGTAAAGCTCTTGGTGGTCTGCCATCTGTGGCTGTCTCCGATACCAACGATATCAATATATGCTGTTCCTGCGCTGGTATTATTACGGTAATAAACGGAGTAATCCTCTTTTTCTTTCAAAGTTTCTCCAGCAATCTGGACCGTAACTGCCGGCTTAACCTCCTGTCCGGTATAAGTATAGGTATCATTTCCGGTTGCAGTTGCACCATTTGCATCCGCTCCTAATGTAATGCTTCCATTGCCCGGAAATGCATCCGCCGCCTCTGCCGGTATTGCCGGAAGAACGCCTGCAATCATACAAACACTTAAAACTAATACCAGTATTCTTTTTCCAACATCCTTGTACTTACGCATAGAACCTCTCCTTGTTGCTTGTTGTTTCCTCATCTTTTTATCTTTACTATATTCCTTTTGCTTTTCAGATTCAAGAGTAACCCTTTTTTCTAAAAAAGCGCAGAAAAAGACACTTCTAAACCTTTTATCGACCGGAAGTTACTTTTTCTTTATATTTTCCAGCGGATTTTTTCATTTTTTAGAAAATCTTTTTCAGAAAATTAACACTTGACATTTTATACTACCACTGTTACCATTACAAACTGAAAACAAAACATCGCTTTGCTAGGGGCGCCTTTGGCTGAGAAACGTATCTGCGTTGACCCTTATTACTTGAACCGGATAATACCGGCGTAAGGAAGCACATATACAACCTCCTGGCAGAGTATCATCTTTAAGGAGGATTTTTTATGTCAATTTTTGCAACATACGACGGCTCATCTTACCAGCTTACCACCGCTGGTTTTACAGCCCTCGTTATCATCATGATTGCCATTCTTCTGATTGGCTGTGCTATCTTCGGTGGAAAGAAGAAATTCAGTGCAAAGCAGCTTGCATTTTCAGCTATGGCAATTGCCCTTGCCATGGTAACTTCCATGATTAAACTTTTCGATATGCCAATGGGCGGTTCCGTTACTTTACTGAGCATGTTATTCATCGTTCTGATTGGTTACTGGTACGGTCTGGGTGCCGGCTTAACCGCAGCTTTTGCTTACGGAATACTGCAGTTAGTCGTTGACCCTTACATCATCAGTGTTCCACAGATGTTAGTGGACTACCTCTTCGCCTTTGGTGCATTAGGACTTTCCGGACTTTTCAGCAAATCCAAACATGGACTTATCAAAGGTTATATCGCTGGTGTATTAGGCCGATACTTCTTCGCATTCCTTTCCGGCTGGATTTTCTTCGGCATGTATGCTCCGGAAGAATTCCCGAATGCAGTGGTATACTCTCTTGCTTACAACGGTGCATACCTTGGTGCAGAAGCACTTATTACATTAATCATTATCTGTCTGCCACCAGTCCAGAAGGCATTGAATGCCGTTAAGAATATGGCAAATTCATAATATGGTTCTGTCCAAAAAGAGCGTCTTTCCTAATTAGGAAAGAACGCTCTTTTTGATTATGCAAGTAGCGAGAAAAATCGCATGCTTGCATGCAGATTTGACGAGCACCGCGATAACTCGAGAAACTCGCAAAGCGTGTTTCTCGTAGTTGCATTTCTGTATTTTCTTAATTTGTCATTAATTACATCTGAATCCATCCAAAAGCATTTGCTATGGAACTGATTAAAATAATCGCTGCAAAGATCGGACAAAGGTATTTTATCATCACCGTAAATATCTTTTTCCTGCGGAACGGGTTGCCGCCCCGGGTTACTTCTTCTTCAATCCGCTGCACTCCCACCACTCTTGATACCAGAAGGCAGGTTGCAATAGCTGCAATCGGCATCATCACGGAGTTCGTCAGGAAATCAAAGAAATCAAGAATCTGCATTCCGATAATTTTTACATTCGCTAATGGTCCATATCCCAGTGTAGAAAGACTTCCCAAAAGAAGCATTACAATACCGACAATTACCGTTGCTTTCCGTCTTTCCCAGCCCAGTTCATCTTCAAAAGTCGATACTGCACTTTCCGTTAATGCAATAGAACTTGTTATTGCTGCAAACAGCACCAGTACAAAAAACAAAATTCCGACTCCGGTTCCAAGTCCCATGCTGTCAAATACTTTTGGAATCGTAATAAACATCAATGATGGCCCCGCCTGCAGTGTTTCCGGATTTCCACCGGAAAATGCAAAGACTGCCGGAATAATCATAAGTCCCGCCATCATGGCAATGGCGGTATCAAATATTTCCACATTCTTTGTCGATTCTTCAATAGAAACTTCTTTCTTCATATAAGAACCGAATGTAATTAAAATTCCCATCGCGATGGACAGGGAATAAAACATCTGTCCCATGGCTGTCACCACTGTCATCCATGAAAAATTTTCAAGATTTGGAATCAGAAAATATTTAACTCCTTTTAATGCTCCCGGTCTGCTTACGGAATAAACCGTTATTAATATAGAAAGAACAACCAGCACCGGCATCATAAATCTGGATACCCGCTCAATACCATTCCGGACTCCGGCAAAGATAATCCCCAGCGTAAATACTGCAAAAAAAGCAAAGCAGATTTCTGTGGAAAGCCCGCTGGAAATGAAATCGGAAAAATATCCATCCGATGCAAGCTTACTGCCATTTCCCCTGATATATTCCACCAGATATTTCATTACCCAGCCGCCAATTACAGAATAATATGGCACGATTAAAACCGGAATAATGGCATTTATCCAGCCACCGAAAGAGAGCCAGCGGGATTTTCCAAAGGTATGATATGCTCCCACCGGGCTCTTCTTCGTCATTCTTCCGATAGAAGTCTCCGCCATAATCATCGTATATCCAAAAGTCAGTGCAAGTATAATATAAATCAGCAGAAAGATTCCTCCTCCATACTTTGCCGCAAGATATGGGAATCTCCATATGTTTCCCAGTCCCACAGAAGCGCCTGCTGCTGATAATACAAACCCTATCTTCCCCGAAAATGTACTTCTTTTCTCATTCTGTGTCTTCATTTTGTTTTTTCTCCTAAACTCATAATTTCCATGACGCAAAGTTATAGAAATCATAACACAGTCTCATAGTTCCTGCAATATTCTTTCTTTTCCGCAATACATTCACTTATTTTCTCTTCTTTTTCACAGCGTATTCCCTTATATTCTCTTAGTTTTCTCACAATTTGCAACCAATTCACAAATTTTTCACAAATTTATTAGCACTCACATCTTGACAGTGCTAATAATTGGTGTTATAACATAGTCAGAACAAAGGAGAGGAACAAAAAGAGGTTCCTAAAACATCCCGGTTCCAAAGAAACAAGGTAAACAAGCATAGATAGATTTATTTAAAAAAGGAGAGATGACTTATGTTGATGCCTAGTATTTTTGGAGAGAATTTATTTGATGACTTCTTTGAGGATTTTCCATGGATGGACGATAACATGGATATGAAAAAAACTGAGAAAAAACTTTACGGTCGTAGAGCCGCACGTCTGATGAAGACAGATATCAAGGAACAAGATAATGGTTATGAACTGGTAATCGATTTACCTGGATTTAAGAAAGACGAAGTAAGTGCTTCCTTAGAAAATGGTTACCTGACCATCAGTGCCGCCAAAGGCTTGGATGAGGAAGATAAAGATAAGAAATCCGGCAAGTACATCCGTAAGGAACGTTATTCCGGAGCCTGCAGCCGAAGCTTTTATGTTGGCGATGCCGTTACCGAAGAAGATATCAAGGGCGAATTTAAACACGGTATCTTAAAACTCTTCGTTCCGAAGAAAGAAGCAAAACCTGCAGTAGAAGACCACAAATATATTGCAATTGAAGGATAATTTCAGACATTGTATTTCAGATATCTGATGATGTAAAAGAAAGGAAGCATGTTATTATGTCAGACAAAAATCCAAAACATCCATTAAAAAAGAAGAAAGTAAAAGCTAAAATTAATGTAGCCGACCATGAGGCTGTTGAGGAAGCCAGAGAAGCTCACAGAAGCAAGAAACATTATTACTAATTACAATAGACTATTTCAGGAGGAATGACTTATGTTAGTACCAAGTATTTTTTCAAACAACTTTGTAGATGATATATTCGATGATGTATTTCCATTCGGAGCTTACAATGCTCCTGCTGCAGACAACCGCGCTGCCATGAACACTGACGTTAAGGAATTTGACGACAGATATGAACTGGAATTTGAACTTCCGGGCTTTAAGAAAGAAGATATCCAGGCTGAGCTGAAAGACGGATACCTCATCGTCAATGCCAAACACCAGGACAACAAGGACGAAAAAGACAAAGATGGCAAATATATCCGTAAAGAACGTTACTATGGCTCTTACCAGCGTAGTTTCTATGTCGGAGATGGCGTTACTCAGGATGACATCAAAGGCGGTTTTGAAAATGGTATCCTGACTCTGACCGTTCCGAAGAAAGAAGCAAAACCTGCTGTGGAAGAAAAGAAATATATTTCCATTGAGGGATAATACCAGGATAATTAAAAGGAAAAAGGGGCGGTGTGAGTATTCACACCGCCTCTCCTTTTTATGTGAGAAACACGCTTTGCGTGTTTCTCGTAGTTTAGCTGACATTACTTTATCGTCGATGCCCGCTGTCTGATATTCTTATTAAAATTAATCACATTGTGATTATATTCTTCATCCATCAACTCGGAATGAATCATAAAATCTGCAGTTGCTTTATTATTGGCAATCGGAATGTCATAGACCTGGGCAATACGAAGCAGCGCTTTTACATCCGGGTCATGAGGTGCTGCAGTAAGCGGATCTGAAAAGAAAATCACGAAATCTACTTTTCCCTCTACTATCTTAGCACCAATCTGCTGGTCTCCGCCCAGCGGACCGCTGTTATAGCCCTTTACCGGCAGTCCCGTCTGGTCTGTAATCATTTTTGCTGTTGTTCCGGTTCCACAAAGGAAATGCTTCTTTAAAGTTTCTGCATTGTCTTTGCACCACTGGATCAGTTCTGCTTTCTTTCCATCATGAGCAATCAATGCAATATTTTTCTGTTTTCCGATTGTCAAAGTAAGAAAATCCGGTTCCATACTCATATTGTGTCTTCTCCTTTATTGTATTATTTTCCAACCATTTCATTTATCAAGTGAAAATCAACTCCTGATAAACAATTGCAGCTCGCCAATCACGCTTATATGTTGACTTGCTTACGCTCATTATAACATGACAGGATGATTCCAGACAATGTTTGGGTAGAAATCTTCATATAAAAAACGAGCACACCTAACAGTGTACTCGTTTTTTTCGTCGATGCGACAGGATTTGAACCTGCGACCTCTGCGTCCCGAACGCAGCGCTCTACCAAGCTGAGCCACGCATCGTTATTCAGTTCTTTCACACGCTCAACTATATTAGCATATATCACATTTTTTGTCCAGTAATATTTTTATTTTCTTTTCTACTTAATCGTTTTATGTTATACTTAAGTCAATCATAAGAAAGGCTTTTACAATGCCGAAGCAACTTTTTTTACCAGAGAAAGGCACATTATGGAGAACAACCAGAGACCAACAATTGCAATTATGTTAGGTGACACCCAGTCCAGCTACTCAGAAGACTTACTTCGAGGCTTCTATACCTGTGCCAGAGAAGAAGATATCAATATTATTTTTCTGATGGGACCTCAGATGCCACAATATTGTAAAGATATTTTATCCTGCAGTTTTGATGGAGACTATAATTATCAGTTTGATACGATTTATGATTATGTGCATTTTACCAGACCGGATGCACTCATTATTACCTATGGTTCTCTTTCTATTTTTAAAAGTAACCAGGTAAAGGCAGACTTTCTTTCCCATTATAAAGATATTCCATTTCTGATGTTAGAGGACACACCGGACGATCCTGACATTCCATATCTGATTGCTGACAACTACAACGGTATGCGGCAATGTATCGAGCATCTTGTGAATGTCCATGGCTATCGTAAGATTGCTTTTGTAGCAGGACCAGCTAACAACAAAGACTCCAATGAACGGCTGAAAGCCTACCGCGATGTTATGGCGGAACATCAGCTTCCGGTCACGAATGATATGGTCGTCTATGGCAACTACTCAGAGCTTGTCACCGAGCAGGTGGAATATATCCTAGACCACAACCCGGAATTAGAGGCAATTGCTTTTGCAAATGATAATATGGCAAAGGCAGGATACCGCGTCTGTGCTGCAAGAGACCTTTTGGTGGGACATGACATTGCCATTACCGGTTTTGACGACATTGACCACGCAAAAACCATGGAGCCACCACTGACCAGTGTTTCCCACAGCAGCTTCCAGTTCAGCTACCAGGCATTACAGAATGCGCTTATGCTCTGTCAGGGAAAGAAGCCACAAATCCTGCCGGATGTCAGCCATTTTTCACCAGAGAAGCTCCTGCGGCTGCCAGCTGCACACCGGCTTTACCACACTGCGTCATATCAGCATGGAGCAGCTGCACGATTTTATACACCAGCAGGTCGATGCTATGGCTGAGGAATTATTCTCTTCCATTTCATACGAAAAAGATCGTAATTACTATACCGAAGTTCTACATGCATATTTTGAAAATATATATGAAGAAATCTTTATCCGGAAGGGAACTGACTTCTCCAACGAGCCTCTGATTCGTTATCTGAGAAAGCTTACTGCATATCCCCATATTTCCGGAGAAATGCTCCTAGAGCAACTTACTTCATTACTCCGTACACTGATTAACTTCTCGGAGGAAGAACTGCTGCAGACACAGCTTTCCGGCATTTTATCCTTTACCCAGCAATACGTTCATTCTGCGGATGTCTTCCAGCTAGAAAAAGAAATCATGGATTCTAACCGGAAAGCCTGGTTTGTACCTTCCTTTACAAGAGATTTGATTAACTCCGGTGCCAATTTCAAAGAAACGATTACACATATCATGGAGCGGCTGCATCTGATGAATGTCAAAAGTTCCTTCTTTTTCTTCTTTGACAAACCGGTCATTCATCAGGAAAATGAGCTTGCAGAGTACCCGGACGAAATCTATCTGGCAGCATATTACCATGATGAAAAATCAGTCTACCATGAACCGGGCAAACGTCCAAAAGTAACGACTGCCAATGGATTTTCCAGTTTTCTTCCAAAGGAACACAGCCACTGCTATACATCATTTATCCTCTTTTCCGGAGATGAACAGTTCGGTCTGCTGCTTTGCGAAGTGGAACAGAAAGATATTTCCTTTATGCAGATTTGCAGCCTCCAGATTGGTGCACTCCTGCATTTTATCCAGTTAAATGCCAGCGAACGCCAGATTCAGAAAGAATTACAGGATTCCATGAAAGTCATTCAGGAGCAGAACAGCATCTTAAGTTATATCTCCGAATATGACGACTTAAGCCAGCTTTTGAACCGCCGTGGATTTATGGAACGGGCATCCCATGCAATTGAATCCAATTCCGGCAAAAAAGCTTATCTTCTCTTTGGTGACTTAGACCACTTAAAAGAAATCAATGACTGTTTCTCCCATCTTGCCGGGGATTTTGCGTTACGCACAGTATCCGAACGGCTGCGTAAATGCCTGCCAAAGGATGCCATTACTGCAAGACTGGGCGGTGACGAATTTGTTTCCTTTATTTTAACCGATATACCGGATTTCAAGGAGCAGCTTTTAAAGAATCTGAAAGCAGAGAGCGATGCTTTTAATGCCGTATGCGATAAACCTTTCTATGTAGAAATCTCTGTCGGCATCTACGACTTCTACTGTAATCCGCAGATGGACTTAACAGACATTCTCAAGCACTCTGATGCAATCCTCTACGAGGAGAAAGCAAAACGTCGCAGCAGCATCAAGAAAGTCTGATTTCGTATCATCCTTCCGAAGGAAAGAATATATATGACATATATAAATGCCGGATGGTAAACCATCCGGCATTCTTTCATTATTCGTCCATTCCCCATTTGTCTTTCATGTACTCTTTTCCGAATCCAGAGCCAATATTTTCATTGATTCTGCGTCCGAAACAGGCATAAAATCCAATAACGGCTGCAAATATAATAATTCCAATTAAAATAACCATAGCAAACACCCTCCCTGCGTCACTTTGTTTTTCAAAGTATAACACAAGTATTTTGTAATGTCACTTGTCTTTTTCAGAATGCCACGAGTCTTCCTTCATAAGAAGACAGTTCTATATTTTTTTCCTGCAGCTCCTGTATTTCTGCCGAAGTAAGTTCCACTTTGTCAGGGCCTGTATTCAGCACTACCAGCACCCGGTCTTCTTCATAGCAGCGGGAAAATGCATAAACACCGGTAACATCATTACAATAGATGGTGCGATAATTTCCCCTGCGTAATGCCGGATGCTCTCTCCGAAGTGCTATCCACTCCTTGAATTTTCCGATTAAATTATCCTGATACGGCAATAAAGACTGTGGTTCAGTTTCATCTGATTGTCCGGATGCTCTCTGCCAGTCCATGGCTGCCCGATACTCCAATTCTTTCATTCCCTCGATATACACTTCATCCCCGTAGAATACCGATGGCACGCCCACTCCCATAAAGAGATAGAAAAATGCCAGCTCCATTCTCTTTCTATTTCCATTGCAATAGCTTAAAAATCTCGGAATATCATGGGAATCCAGAAAATTCATCTGTGCCAGGCTCACCTGCCATGGGTAGCGGTAAATCATCCGCTGCATCTGGGCATCAAATTCACTGACCGAAAGTTCTCCCTTTCCAAAAAAATCCCGGCACAGATAAGAAAAAGTATAATTCATCGTAGAATCAAACTGGTCTCCCTGAAGCCAGATGCCTGCTTCTTCCCAGATTTCGCCTATTAGAAACATATCCTCTTTTACCGCTCTCACCGCATGACGGAAGGCTCTCCAGAATTCATGATTGATTTCATTTGCCACATCCAAGCGCCAGCCGTCAATATCTGCTTCCCGAATCCAGTAAGTTCCAACATTACAAAGGTACTCCACTACTTCAGGATTTCCGGTATTAAGCTTTGGCATTTCCTTTACATAGGCAAAAGCCTCATAATCCGGCGGATCAGCGTACTGTATCGTTTCCGGCAGGTGATAAAACCAGTTATAATATCTTGATGCTTTTCCCTTCTGCCGCACATCCCGGAATGCAAAGAAATCTGCACCACAATGATTAAATACACCATCTAAAATAACCCGGATTCCTCTCTTGTGGCACTGCTGCACCAGTTCTTTTAAATCCGCTTTATTTCCAAGACAGGGGTCGATTTCAAAATAGTCAATGGTATCATATTTATGATAAGACGCCGCTTCAAAAATCGGATTCAGATAAATGCAGTTAATTCCAAGCTTTCCGATATAGTCAAGGTTTTCACAAATTCCTTTCAGTGTACCACCCAGATGATTCTTACAAATCCGGTCCGGTAAAATTTTTCCATTGCTGTCGCTTTTTTCATCCGGCAAAAGCATATGCCTTGTCGCTTTTTCCTTCAGTTCCCGTCTGTCATTCGCAAAACTGTCCGGGAAAATATGATACATAACAATGTCTTCTGCCCACTCCGGGATATCTAAAATATCCTCTCTTCGAATATATGGAAACTGGAAATATTCTGCCCTGCCACAGGACAGTTTCTCTGCAAATCCTCTTCCATAATAATAAAGGCTTTCTGTATCGTCCTCTAACCGGAAATAATAGCATACCCTGGTATACGGAGACGTAATCTTAACTTCATAATAATCATAAAGCATATCGGATGCCACATGTTCCATTTCACTTTGTTTCACCGGAAGTGGCTCTTCCATCGCCACCCGGTCTCCCCAAAGCAGCACGCACCGTTTTAAATCGCCCTTTTTACAACGGATTCTTATTACCAGCCGGTCTTCTTTTTCTGCAAAGGCAAATTGTGACAGTGGAATATGCAAAATTGCTTCTTTTTCCATTTTATTTCTATCCTTTCACACCACCTGCAGTAAGACCGGATACCATATACTTTTGTATACAGAAGAAAATAATCAGCACCGGAACAGATACCAGGATAGCGGCTGCGGAGAACATTCCCCAGCTTCTGGTGTAATCGTTGGACTGTAACTGATATAATCCACCTGCCAGTGTATAACTGTTTTCATTCAGTAGAAATGTTGTAGAAAACAGATATTCATTCCATACAAAAATAAGTACCATCACAGAAGTTACAATGATTGCCGGACGAGCCAGCGGCATTACTACCTTCCACAGCAGCTGGAAATCCGATGCACCGTCAATTTTCGATGCTTCTTCGATTTCTATCGGAATGGTATCAAAATACCCCTTCATATTCCAGATAGAGAAAATGCACATGCTTCCCGCATAAATAATCACCAGTCCCAGTTTCGTATCCAGCATATTCATCTGTTTTAAAAGACGGAATAATGCAAACATGGACAGAATCTGCGGGAATGCATTTAAGAGAAGCAGTAATTTTAAAATGCCATTTCTTCCCTTAAAACGGTATCTTGAAAATGCATAAGATGACACCATGGCAAATCCGATAGCAATGACCATTGTAAAGAAGCTTAATACGGCAGAGTTATAAAACCACCGCAAAAACGGCTTCTGCGTCAGTATATTTATATAATTATCCAGTGTAAATTCCTTTGGAAACAAAGATAATCCGGAGGACAATGCTCCACTTCCCCTTTCAAAGGAAAGATTCAACGCATATAAAATCGGTACCAGTGCCAGCAGACACAGTATAATATAAAAAATATGTAATCCGCTAAGCTGTAAAATCTGTTTTCTCTTTTTCTTAGTCATAATTTTCCTCCTTTACCCCTCGATTGGTAAACAGCGAAAATACCATGATGAGGAAAAAGATAATAATAGATACCGCAGAGGACAGCCCATAGTTATTTGAAACAAACGCATTCTGCTGTGCATAAGTAATTACGGTCTGTAAGGTTGCCCCTGAATATGCTCCCTTCTGCATCGTAAGAAGATATACGATATCAAACTGCTTAAATGTGGTAAATGTCGTCATAATAACCGCCGGTGCAATAATTCCTTTCATTGCCGGAACGGTAATATGGATGTTCTTTGACCAGAAACCTGCTCCATCCAGTTCTGCGCTTTCATAATAGCTGCGGTCAATGCTGGACAGTGCACCGTCTATCATCATAATCATAAACGGCAATGCCATCCACAGGTTTAGAGTCATGCAGGAGAGAAATGCCGGCACATTGGTGGAAAGGAAATTTACCTTTCCAAAGCCAAGTGCCACCAGAATCTTATTCAGAAGACCAAACTCTGTGTTATAAATGCCTACCCTCCAAAAAAGAATGGACACATATGCAGGCATTGCCCACGGGAACATCAAAAGAGTCTTGTATACACGTTTTCCCTTTAAATCTTCTCTTTGAAATCCCAATGCAATAAAATATGCCACAACTACCTGTATCACCATATTTAATGTGGTCCAAAGTAATGTTGTAAACAGTGCTCCAAGGAAACCGGAGTCTGCCTTTAATAATGCCCTGCTATAGTTGGATAGTCCGATAAATTCATAATTTGACCAGTGAAAAAGATTCATATTGGTCAGTGATATATAGCCCGTATAAATAATCGGGAATACAATAACCATTCCAATCAATATCAGTGCCGGCATACTGTAAAGCCATGGTGTTAATTTCCGTTTGTTCTTCATATACACACTTCTCTTCCTAATTTTCCTCTTTATTGCTTCTAAACAAACTCCTGCTTACTGCATATCTGCAATGGCATCCAATGCCTCCTGCTGATAAGTCTCTGCTGCAGTGTCAATATCTTCCCCTGATTTGTTGACTGCTGCCAAAAATTCTTCTGCCGGACCCCACATAACGCTCATCTGTGGAATGTTTGGCATAGGCTGCGCAGTTTCTGCAGTTGCTTTCATTGCCATAATCATCTCATTTGCAGCAACATCTGCGTCATCATATGCTTTGCTGTTTGCCGGTGCACAGTTTGATTTATTCGCCAATGCAATACCTACTTCCGGGCTTGCAATTGTCTCTAATACTTTTGCAATTGCTTCTTTCTTATTTTCTGCTGCATATTTTAAGACACCAATGCTCTGTACACCTGAATATGGTGCCAGTCCGTTTCCATTCGGAAGTTTAAAATCCGCTAAGGATTTAATACCAAGGTCAATGCCCGCTGCCTTGATTCCGGATACCAGCCATGGTCCACCGATGATTGCTGCTGCCTGGCCTTCATTGAATAATGCAGTTACAGTGTTGTAATCTCCATCTGCCTCCAATGCTGCAAATTTCTGATTGTATGCGATAGCATCCTTGGTTTCCTGTGTATTTAATCCAGGATTTGCATCTTTATCAATAATATATCCACCAAAACCATTGATTACCGGTGCCACATTGTATGCGGTAGAATGCTGATTTACCAGCGCATAAGTTCCTGCATCCACATCGGTATGTGCTACCATATAATCATACAGTTCATCCGTTGTTTCCGGCACATCACCTTCCCATTTTGCCTTATTATACATAAAGAGCAATGTCTCATAATAAACCGGCATCAGGTACTGGGTATCCTTATAATTACCTGCTTCTACGGTCATCGGTAATAAATCCGCCATTACATCCTCACTGATAACATCCGTAATCGGAGCTAAAATCCCCATTTCTGCAAATGTTCCCAATGAATCATGTGCATAAAGATACATATCCGGTCCGTTGGATTCATCATTTCCATATAACTGAAGCTGGTCGGTCAGACCGCTCTTCTTTTCAAAGGTAACCTTGATATTATCCTCTGCCAGTTTCTCATTCGCACAATCTGCAATGGTCTGCATGATATTCTCATCCCCATCATGCCAGATTTTTACTTCTGTCATTTCATCCTCTGCATCATTTCCAAGTACTTCTGTAGTCTTTCCTTCGTCATTTCCTGCTTCTTTTCCACAACCGGATAATGTGCCGATTGTCATTGCGGTACAGAGCAACAGACTCAACACCCTTTTCTTCATAAAAATACCTCCGTTTTCCGGTTTCTTTAGGAAACCGTTTTCTTTATTCTTCTTTTTTTCATGCAATTGGTTCCTCTTGCTAAGTCTATATTTATCACTTTTTTCCCTTGTTTACAATGTCTATTTGTCAAAAATGATTGACTTTGTTAGGAAACCGCTATACTATATTTGTAAATTTATACATTTTTTCAGGAGGTATTTTATGTCTGTTACCATCAATGATGTTGCCAATGAAGCCGGTGTTTCCAAATCCACTGTTTCTAAAGTTTTAAATCACTGGACCACCATATCCCCAGCCACTGTGGAAAAGGTTCATGCAGCAATTGAAAAGCTTCATTATACCCCTAACTCCCGGGCTGTAAGCTTTGCAAAAGGTGCTACTTCCAATATTGTCTATCTTACCAATCTGGAGAAAGATACTGCTTATCGGAATCCGCATATGTTTGACATTATGTGCGGCGTACACCATACCTTGTCCGAAAACAACTATTCCCTGACACTTGTCAACACTTCTGAAGAACGCTATCCCGGAGAAAAAGTCAGTGAAGTTATCACAAGCGGTTCCTCCGATGGTCTTATCATCCACGGCTCTGCCATTAATAAAGAAATTGCAAATCTTATTCTGGATGCAGGCTTTCCACACATTATCATTGGGCATCCGAGTTTTGAAAGCCGCTTGTGCTGGGTAGATACCAACCACGCCCTTGCCGGTGAATATGCCGCTGCCCACATGATAGCCTGTGGTTATACAGATGTCGCCTTTATCGGAGAGCGCAAAACTGATTATATTTCCGCCCAGCGTCAAAAAGGATTTATGGCAGGCATGTTAGACAGAGGCTTTCACATTCCGGCTGCCCGTATCGGAAATACCGATTCCAGCTGCCAGCACGCTTATTCTGTTACTTCTGATATGCTGACACAGCCTGTACCGCCTCGCGCTATTGTATGTGAAAATAACACCCTCGCATTAGGTGTCATCCAGGCAGTCAAAGACCGGCAGCTTTCCATCCCGGATGACGTTGCCATACTTACCTTTGACGTCTACCCATATTCCAGCATCATCGACCCACATCTTACCATTGTAGACATCAATGTCTATGATACCGGTGTGCAGGCAGGCTCCATGATGATCCGTAAGCTTCAGAACCCGGAACTTCTTATCCAAAGCTATACAACGCTTCCTGTTATCATCCAGGGAGAAAGCACCAGACCACTGACATAAAAAATACCCCTGTCAATCTGACAGGGGCTTGTTCCCTTTTGCGCTCATTATATGATAATTAATGATAAGCCAATCAGCTTATCATTAACTTTCATTGCTCACTATTTCATTTTCATAATGATATCTCTTGCAACGGCTTCTTCCACCGGTGTGGCAAATACGCCTTCCTCAAACTCTACGATTCCACCGATTCCTTTCTCTACAACGAAACGGAGTTTTCCGTCCCGGACTTTCTTATCCGTATATAATTTCTTAACCAGGGCTTCCCGGTCAATGTATTCCGGAATCTCTACCGGCAGCTTCGCTTTCTCTAACAGATTCTTTACTGCTGTTTTTTCTTCTTCTGTCATGTAACCAAGTCGGTGTGCCAGTTCTGTCATAGCTACCATTCCAATGGAAAGTGCTTCTCCATGAAGCAGTCTGTAGTCACTGACTGTCTCAATGGCACGTCCTACCGTATGTCCCAGATTCAAGATTTCTCTTAAGCCCTGCTCCTTTTCATCCTTCATTACCACAGCATATTTAATCTGGCAGTTCTTCTTTGCGATGTATTCACAGGCTTCTCTGTCTCCCGCAAAAATATCTTCCATATGTTTTTCCAGGAATTCAAACATTTCCTTATCTGCCATACAGGCATGCTTGATTGTCTCTGCCATACCACTGGATAACTGTCGCTGTGGCAGTGTTTTCCATGCTGCAATGTCAAGATATACTTTCTCCGGCTGGTTAAAAAGTCCAATCAGATTCGTTGCCAGTGGTGTGTCTACTGCGGTTTTTCCACCAACAGATGCATCTGCCGCCGCCAAAAGTGTCGTAGCATAGTTAATGAATGGCACTCCTCTGCCATAGGTTCCTGCCAGAAATCCAGACAAATCGGTTACCACACCACCACCAACGGCAATGATGCAGCAGTCTCTCCGAAAGCCAGCCTCAAGCATAGCATCTTCGACCTCTTCTTTGGTTTTTCTGGTCTTGCTGGTCTCTCCTGCCGCAAAGACAAATTCCTTTGCCTGATAACCTGCTTCCTGCAGCAGTTCTACAATGTGTTCTGCATAAAGTTCCTTTACAATGCTATCTGTAATTACCGCAAACTTCTTAATCTTCCCAACCAGTCCATTTTTTAAATCAACAATTAATTTTTCCTGCAACTGGTAGCCAATCTCTATTTCATAGCTGTCATCTACTACTTTTTTTAATTCTACCTGAAATACGCTCATGTTTTCTCCGTTCTATCCTGTGTCTTGTAAATCTGCGTCTGTCTCAGATTTTTATTTCGTTTATTATACTATTTTGCTCTTTTCTCTGCAACCACCGAAACTCTAATCGAAAGAAATTCCCAGTTTGCGAAATATCCTATTTCATGCCAGATGTTCCTCTATGTATGTAATATATGGCTTCTTATTTACCTTATCCTGATTTGCCACATACCAGTCATAAGCTTCTTTTAACCCATCCGCCAATGGCTTTGTTTCTTTCATAAGTGCAAGCTGTTTCCTGACATCCAGTGCATATTCATAATTATAAAAGCTGAAGTAATTGCGCTGTTCTTCCTCCGCTGGAACTTCCACAAACTCCGGCTGCTTTCCTGCCGCCTGATAGCACAGAGTTACCCAGTCACGAATGGATATGCTTTCTTTATTTCCAACATTGAAAATATGCTGCTTTGGATGTTTTTCCACCAGAATATCTATAAATCTACACAAATCCTCCACATGAAAAAATTGCAGCTTCATGCCGCCCTCCTGTGTCAGATAAAATTTGCGGTTTTCCAGTGCACAGTCAAATACAAAGGCTTCCCGGTAAACATTATTCATTGGTCCATACAAATAAGGCGGTCTAAGAATGTATGCTTTCGGATATCTCTCCATCAGTGCTGCTTCAGCCGCTATTTTATTTGTTCCATATGCACCCCAGTGCACATTTTTTGCAAGCTGTGTTTCTTCCGTAAATGGTGCCGGCGCATATTCCGGATATACGGCACTTGAACTTATAAGAACATAATCTTTGTAACTTTCCAATGCATTCAGCAAATCCTCCACATCTTCCCTGGTATATGCGGTATCAATTACCAGGTCAAAATGCAGTCCCTGCAGTGCATCACCGATCGCATGCCGGTCTGCCTGAATCAGTTTTACAGCCGCCGACTGCGGTCTGGTGTTTCGATTTAACACATAAACCTCATCACCTTTTGCCACATAATGCTCTGCAATAAACCGACTCACAAATACAGTGCCACCAGTTACCAAGATTTTTCTCATACTTGTCCTCCTTGTGCATGGGTTTCTATGAAATTTTTATTATTCCCGCTCTATTGTTAAAACCATACATTCTTTAGATTCGGTAAATCCGCAGGCATGATACAAGGCTCTGCCACTCTCCGTTGTATCCAGAATCAGTTCTGTCACGCCACGCAATTTGGCTTCATTTATCAGAAGTTCCATCATATGGTGGGCAATCCCCTGTCCACGATAGTCCTTCTTTGTATATACATTCATAATATGTCCACGTTTTCCGGTAGGATGGGTAAATGTCGGCATGACCTCAATATAGCTGACCGACGCACAGCCAACTACTTTTCTTCCATCCATTGCCAGAATTGTCGTCTGATTACCATCTTCAAAATACAGTCTGCTGCTGTCGACCAGATTATCCGGAAATGTATAATCCTCTGACAAATCATTTACTTCCCGCAGCATCTCCAGCCGGGTACTCATCAGATTCTCCATATCTCTTCGTGACGCATTCATATATGTTATCATAATCATTCCTCCAGGTCGCATTTTTTCTGTCTTCTTCGTACAGCAGTATCATATCACAGAACGGAGGAAATAATACTTAATTTTTTATGATTCTTTGATTTCCATATAAAATGTCACATTCTTACAATCATATCCTACGAACTTCAGTCGATTTTTTCCCTCTTTCAACTGAATAGAATAGGTAGTCAGTTCATTCACTTCAGAATCCGGCGTACATTCCACCACCGTTGACACATTTCCATCCTCATCAATCTGCACCAGCTTTGCTTTTCCTTCATCCAGCGTAAACACAAGCGTTATATCTACCCACGTCGCGCTGCTGCAATTCGCTTCCCAGAGTGTCTCCCTGCCATCAAATTTTCCAACGGTGTATGTCACATTATTTCCATAATTATTCAATACACTATTTGTTTTAGCATACCGGTCCCCACCCTCTGCTATCTGAATATCTGAATCGTACTGCTCTTTTGCAAATTTATTATTACAGCCAGTAAGCAATAGCCCCATAACTAAAATACATACTATGCCAAATCTTTTCATTTTCCCTGTAATCTTGTTTTTCATTCTATTTTTAATCTTCCTTTTCATTTACACTTCCTTTGCGTTCTCTCTTCTTTTCCGTTCACTCTTCCTCTTCATTCACTCTTCTCTATCACCGATTGCATGAACAACGCAGGCAAATCCCGCAACCATCGAAAATAAAATAGCTCCTCCCATTGAATTGTCCAAAAAAGCCCCCATAAAGAATGATATGTACCCAGAATCCTGGACACATATTTATGAACTAGGCTGAACACATGGATGCT